>JANTGP010000226.1 GCA_024762835.1 Bacteroidota bacterium | reverse complement strand
CTGATGGTTATAATCAGGTAATGACATCAGGCAACTCATATGCTTTAAGTATTTGTTCAGGTACTGAAGTTACTACAGCTGTTCCTACAACTACTTCAACTAATCCATCAGGCTGTGGCGAATTGAGAATTCAAACTGTTTATACTTCTACATTACCAAATATTCCTTCTCAAACTTTAGACGCAAGCTTTAACGAAGCTGTTGCTTTAGGTGTTCAGACTATTTCTCCTACAAACAATACCGGTGCTGATCAAACAATTACATTTGTTTCTACAGCTTATTACGATGCTGATGCAAGTGGTAGCTTAACAACAGGTGATATCCTTAGTGATGATGTTGAATTTGTGTTAACTGTTCAATCTACTCCTTCTATTTCTTCTGAAGTTACGTCTGATGGTTATAATCAGGTAATGACATCAGGTAACTCATATGCTTTAAGCATTTGTTCAGGTGTTGATGTTACTACAGCTGTTCCTACAACAACTTCAGCTAATCCATCCGGCTGTGGCGAATTGAGAATTCAAACTGTTTATACTTCTACATTACCTAATATCTCATCTCAAACTTTAGATGCAAGCTTTAACGAAACTGTTGCTTTAGGTGCACAGACTATTTCTCCTACTAATAATACAGGTGCTGACCAAACAATAGCATTTGTTTCTACACCTTATTATGATGCTGATGCAAGTGGTAACTTAACAGCAGGTGATGTAATTGGAGATGGTGTTGAATTTGTACTTACGGTTAATGCTATGCCTGTAGTTGATTTAGGTCCTGACCAAACTATAAGTTTGGGATCAGTTATAACTATAGACGCAGGAATTTTTGACTCTTATATCTGGTCAACAGGTGAAACTACACAAACTATTGATGTTTCTGTAAGCGGAGTTTATTCAGTTACCGTTACCTTAAACGGATGTGAAGGAACAGATGAAGTTAATATGTATACTGTAACAAACTCGCCTATCATTACTGATATGTCACCGGCAGCAGGCACCTCATTCTCCGATTGGGCATTATTGACAGTTGCTGTACATGATGATGATAATGATATCACCAGTTTAACAATTGATATAACAAAAGTTGGTGTTTCAGGTACATGGAATCAATATACTTTACCTGTTGATGCAGCAGGAATAGCTCTATTTAATGCTGATAATCTAGGCGTTGCTGAAATTGGATTTGCAGCAGATACTTTCTCTTTCTACTTTAACACTCAGGCAGGTGCAAATCCATTTACAGGCTTCCCAGGATGGGGAGATGGTGAATATGTATTCCATTATATTGCCTATGACAGTTATAATAACCAGAGTGGCTATTACGGAAATACAAATAATCCTGTTGATAGTATAAATTATTTCATTCAAACTGTTTATGACGGTCAAGTTATTGAACTGACTTATAACTATAGTATTATCTCAACTTATATTGATCCGGTTAATCCTAATGTAGCCGATGTATTTGGAAGCTTAGGAAACGAGGTAAGATTAATTAAAGATGAAAACGGTAATCCATACTGGCCTGCATTTGGTTTAAACAATGTTGGTGACATGATTATTGGAGAGGGTTATCAAGTAAGTATGAACAGCAATCAAACAATAACAATACAAGGTACACAGGTTGTTCCTGAAACAACAGTTATTTCGTTACCTGCCGGCTGGAGCATGTTTGGTTACCTTCGCACAACACCAATGTCAGTTGAATCAGCATTTGCTGCAATCTCTTCTGATATTGTTGTAATAAAAACAGGAAGCGGACAAGTTTACTGGCCACTTTACTCTTATAACTCAATTGGTAATTTAGTTCCCGGCAAAGGTTATAAAGCTAAGATGATAAATGCTAATACTATTACATATCCTGCTAATACAACCAATACTGCTAAAGCAGAACTTGTAAATCCTGTAAACCAACATTTCACAGCTGTTAAAAATACCGGACACAATATGACATTAGGTATACCGGTAAGTGCATGGGCAAATGCTCCTGAAACAGCTGATGAAATTGGTGTATTTACAAACTCAGGTTTGTTAGTAGGTGCTGCTGTTTATGTTGGTGAGCATCTTGCAATTACAATCTGGGGAACAGATGGCGAGATTGCAGGTATTACAGAAGGTTCTAATTTTGTTGTTAAGTTATGGAACAAGAGAACAAATACTGAAAGTTCAGTTATAATCAACAATTGGATTGAAGGAAATAATATTTATGAAGATGATGCTATAAGTGTTGCCGGAAAAGTATCTGTTTCATTAGACAATGCTTCAAATATTCTTTATCAGAATTATCCAAACCCGGTTAGTGATAATACAGAGATCAGGTTCTTCATTACTGAAGATTCAAATGTAAGTATTTGTGTGTATAATTTACTTGGTGAGAAACTTGAAGTATTAATATCAGAAGAATTATCACAAGGTGAACATAAAGTTATCTTTAATGCTTCTGACTATGCTGTTGGAACATATCTATACAAGATACAAACGAATAATTATTCTGCTACAAGACAAATGTCTATAGTAAAATAATTCTAACCAATCTATATAGAAGTAAAGGCTGCCAACTACGGCAGCCTTTCTTTTTATGCTCATATATTCAAAAATATTAATATCTTTATTAAGAATTAAAAAAACAATCAAGCTTGATTAAATGAAACGATATTCAATAACAGATTGGCTTCCTACATCTGCAAAAGAAGTAAAAGCAAAAGGCTGGGATGAGCTTGATGTAATACTTTTTAGTGGTGATGCCTATATCGATCATCCATCATTTGGTGCAGCTGTAATTGGAAGAATAATAGAGCATGAAGGTTTGAAAGTTGCAATTGTTCCACAACCCAACTGGCAAGATGATTTAAGAGATTTCAAAAAGCTAGGTATACCAAAACTATTTTTTGCAGTAACAGCCGGCAATATGGATTCGATGGTTAATCACTATACTGCAAATAAACGATTGAGAAGCGAAGATGCATACACAGCAGGTAAAAGAACTAATCTAAGACCCGACTATCCTACCATTATTTATTCTAATATACTGAAAGAGCTTTATCCCCAAGTTCCTATCGTAATTGGAGGAATAGAAGCTTCATTAAGAAGATTAAGCCATTATGATTACTGGCAGGACAAACTAAAACCATCTATACTAATAGATTCAAAAGCAGATCTTCTTGTTTATGGTATGGGCGAACTGCCTCTTAAAGAAATATTAAGATTACTAAAACGAGGTGTTCCTTTTAAGTCATTAACAAATATTCCTCAAACATCATTTATTGAAGAAAGCATTGAAGAAATTCAGAAGATTCAGAAATGGAATGATATTACATTGTCATCTCATCAAGAATGTTTGAGAGAAAAAAAGAAATTTGCAAGAAACTTTAAATTTATTGAAGAAGAATCAAATAAGATAGAAGCAGGTCGTCTTCTTCAAAAAACACATAATAAATGGGTAGTAGTCAACCCACCCTTTCCAACAATGAGCTCAAAACAATTGGATTCGTCATTTGATTTACCATTCACAAGATTGCCTCATCCAAGGTACAGGAATAAAGGAGCTATACCTGCCTACGAGATGATAAAACACTCAATTAATATTCATCGCGGATGCTTTGGAGGATGCAGTTTTTGTACAATCTCAGCTCATCAAGGGAAATTTATCACAAACAGGTCAGAAAAATCAATAATGCAAGAGCTTGAACAGATTGTTGAAGCACCTGACTTTAAAGGACACATTACTGATATTGGCGGTCCTTCGGCAAATATGTACAAGATGAAAGGAGTTAAACAAGAGATTTGTAACTCTTGCAAACGACCATCCTGTATTTTCCCTTCTGTTTGCAATAATCTTGAAACAGACCACAAAGCAATGACTGAATTGTATCGCAGAATAAGAAATCATCCAAAGGTAAAAAAAGCAACTATAGGAAGTGGTATTCGCTACGATATGTTATTTGATAAACAAGGAAAAATAAGTAAGAATAATTTTGAATACACCCAGGAATTAATAAAACATCATGTTTCGGGAAGATTAAAAGTTGCACCTGAACATACATCTGACAGGGTACTGAAAATAATGAGAAAACCTTCTTTTAGCTATTTCTATAAGTTTAAGAAAATCTTTGATAGAATAAATAAGGAAGAAAGATTGAACCAGCAGTTAATACCATATTTCATATCCAGTCACCCCGGCAGCGAACTATTAGATATGGCAGAACTTTCAGCAGAAGTAAAAGAATTAAATTTCAGACTGGAGCAAATTCAAGACTTTACACCTACCCCAATGACAGTTGCAACAGTAATATTTTATAGTGGTTATCATCCTTTTACAATGGAAAAAATCTTTACAGCCAAAAGCCGTGAATCAAAATTAAGGCAACGCCAATTTTTCTTTTGGTACAAAAAAGAGTACAGAAATAAAATACAAACCGATTTAAAGAAGTTAGGACGAAAAGATTTAATTCAAAGAATATTCAGCAAAGGATAGAATTGTTAACCTGCTTCAAAATAGCCTATTAAGATTAAACTATACCCAAACCCCGGGAAAATTAACTTTATGCTTGATGTAAAACGACCATCAACAGATTATACTTTGGGAATACTTGGTATACAAGGAAAATTGTGCAGTAATAATAGCACTACAAACGAAAGTAGCATATGAAATAACATAAGGCTCATCCGAGAGGCATATGGGTTGAAATACAATTAGTATAAAATGTCTTTTGTTGATTTATTCTATTGATAGCCATGATACCTAATAGAGTGTATTCAGAAACTATATAAGGTTTTATAATACAAAACACCAAAGAAATCTTTAATA
>JANTGP010000225.1 GCA_024762835.1 Bacteroidota bacterium | reverse complement strand
TGAAAAAACTATTCTATTTATTACTAATGATCTCTTTTATGGCTTGTACAAACAATTCTGAGAAAAAAGAAGATAGCGGCTTAAAATACCCTGTTACAAAAAAGGTTGATACCGTTGATGTTTATTTTGGGACTAAAGTTCCGGATCCTTATCGATGGCTCGAAGATGATAATTCAGAGGAGACTAAAGCATGGGTAAAAGCGGAAAATGAAGTAACATTTTCATATTTAAGTAAGATTCCATTTAGGCAAAAAATTAAAAACAGGCTAACACAAATATGGGATTATCCGAAAAAGTCAGCCCCTTTTAAGCGAGGAGGAAGATGGTTTGTTTCAAAAAATAATGGATTACAAAACCAAAGTGCATATTACATGCTTGATAGTTTGGGAGGAAGTGAAAAGTTAATTCTGGATCCTAATACATTGTCAGATGATGGTACTGTTGCACTAACAAATTTTAAAGTTTCAAAAGATGGTAAGTATTTAGCCTATGGTCTTGCTAATGCAGGTTCAGACTGGAATGAGTTTTATGTTATGAATCTTGAAACCGGCAAAAAACTTCAGGACAGGATTCAATGGGTTAAGTTTTCGGGAATTTCGTGGCTAAATGACGGATTTTATTATTCGAGATTTCCAAGTCCTAAAGATGGTGATGCCCTTAAAGGTGTTAACGAAAATAGTAAGGTATATTATCATAAGATTGGAACCGATCAGTCTGAGGATGTACTGTTTTATGAAGACCCAAAACATCCTAATTGGGGGTTTGGTGGATATGTTACAGAGGATGAAGAGTTTATTGTTATTAGTGTAACAGAATCTACATCAGGTAATGCATTTTACATTAAGAAGCTTGGTGATTCTAATTCTGAAATAATTAAAGTTGTTGAAGATTTTGATTTTGATTTCTCGGTTGTTGATCATGACAATGGACGTTTATTAGTTATGACAAACTATAATGCACCCAAGTACAAGCTGATATCCATCGACCCTAATAGTATATCCAAAGAAAATTGGAAAGATGTGATCCCTGAACAAAACGATGTTTTAACGTCGGTTTCAATAGTAGGTGGTAAAATTATTGCTCAGTATATGAAAGATGCTCACGATATTGCCAAGGTTTATATGATGGATGGAGCATATTTATACGATATAGAATTGCCACTGATAGGTAGTTTGAGCGGGTTTGGCGGTAAAAAAGATGATCATTTTACTTTTTATACATTGACTTCGTTCACAACACCATCGGTTGTTTATAAATACAATATAGATGAAAATACATCAGAGTTCTATCAAAAGTCAGCAATAGATTTCGATGGTTCTAAGTACGAAACAAAGCAAATATTCTATACAAGTAAAGATGGAACTAAAATACCTATGTTTATTGTGCATAAGAAAGGAATTAGGTATGACGGAACTAACCCAACTCTTTTGTACGGATATGGAGGTTTTAATATAAGCCTTACACCTAGTTTTAGTATAAGAAATACAATATGGCTTGAGAATGGTGGAGTATATGCACTGGCAAATTTGAGAGGTGGTGGTGAATATGGTGAAGAATGGCATAAAGCCGGAACCTTAATGCAAAAGCAAAATGTATTTGACGATTTTATTGCTGCTGCTGAGTATTTAATTCATGAGAATTATACTTCAGCCGAAAAACTTGCAATAATGGGAGGCTCAAATGGAGGACTTCTTATTGGTGCGGTTTTAAATCAACGGCCTGAATTGTTTAAGGTTGCTTTCCCTGCTGTTGGCGTGATGGATATGTTAAGGTATCATAAGTTTACAATTGGTAGATATTGGGCTACTGATTATGGTACAAGCGAGGATAGCCCGGAGATGTTTAATTATTTATTAAAATATTCACCGCTACACACAATTAAATCCGGTGTAGAATACCCTGCAGTAATGGTAACAACAGCCGACCATGACGATAGAGTCGTACCGGCACATTCATTTAAGTATATAGCTACATTACAAGAAAAATATAAAGGTAATAATCCAGTACTTATTAGAATAGAAACAAATGCCGGGCATGGAGCAGGAACACCAACGTCAAAATATATTGATGAATACACAGATTATTGGTCATTTGCCTTTTACAATATGGGAATAACACCTGATTATTAAAAACTCTTTTTTTAAGTAAAGTGTTATTGTTTGATAGTATTTAGCAAAATGTTAATTTTAACTTATTTGGTTTAGTGACTAAAAATTTTATTGTAATAGAAGGTAATATTGGTGCCGGTAAAACTACTTTGGTGAATATGATTAGTGAGCATAATAATGCCAAAAAGATTCTTGAAGGCTTTGCTGATAATCCATTCTTGCCAAAGTTTTATGAGAATCCTGAGAGATATTCATTCCCTCTTGAATTGTCTTTTTTGGCAGCCAGATATAAACAATTAAAGGATAATTTAGCTAATCAGGATTTATTTAAATCATTTACTATTGCTGATTACTATTTTATGAAGTCTTTGATATTCTCAAAAGCTACACTCGGAAAGGATGAATTTAATCTGTACAGACAGCTCTTTAATATTATCTATCAACAACTTCCTAAACCTGATTTATATGTTTATTTGCATGTCCCGGTAGACAAACTACTGGAAAATATAAAAATAAGGGGACGAGCTTACGAAGCTGAAATTACTTTAGATTACTTGCGAGGTATACAAGACGGCTATTTTGAATTTTTCAAACAACAGACTAATCTTAGCTTTTTAATATTAGATACAAACAATATAGACTTTGTAAATAATAAAAATCATTTTGAGCTTATGCAAGATATTATTTTGAATAAAGAGTATAAAATTGGCGTTAATAGAATAATTGTTTCCGATTTCATTTTTAGATAACAAAGCATAATTTATAACTCTTTTTGATTGTCTCGTGGAAGCTCATGTCCGAATAAATTGTATTTCATGTTTTTACGTGAATAATAAATCTTTTTATTTGTTAAAAACTTATTTATTTTTGTGCTTTAATAAAATGAGCAATTTTTACTTTAGTTTGTATAAATAATAAAAATATAAGCTGTCAATTATGACAGATAAAATTAAATAATCTTCAATATTAAATATTAAGAAAAATGAAAAAAAAGAACATTTTGTATATGGCTTCATTTCTGTTTGCCATAATGATTTTAGCAAGTTGCGGTGGGATTAAGAAAATGGCAAAGAATCAGGAAATTTTAAAGTTTGATGCTAAACCTGATGTCCTTGAGATGCATGGTGACAAAGTAGAGCTGTCTTTAACAGGAAATTTCCCTCCAAAGTTTTTTGCAAAAAAAGCAATTGTAAGTTTAACACCTGTTTTAAAATACAATGGAGGTGAGAAAGAATTTAAGACTATTGTTTTACAAGGAGAGGATGCAGAAGCAAACAATAAAGTTATTTCCTATGATAACGGTGGTGATTTTTCTTACTCAGACATCATAGATTTTAATAACGATATGCGTGTTTCAGAATTGTATTTGAAAATAAAAGCAGAACAGGGATCAAAATCAATTGACTTTGCAGAAACTAAAATTGCAGATGGAGTTATTTCAACACCTACATTACTTAAGTTACAGGGTAAAACCATGTATGGAACAACAAAGAAAGTAAATGTTACCCCAGCTGTTTATGACCCAACACAAAGTGTATTCCAACAAAAGGTTGCTGAATCTTTACAAGCTGATATCCATTATCTTATCCAAAGAGCAAATATACGTCGTTCAGAGAAAAAGGATGAGGACATTAAAGAAATGGAAAATTATCTTTCTACAGTTAAAGATAATGACAGAGTTAACCTTGAGGATATTGAGATTTCATCATATGCATCTCCTGATGGTGAATTTTCACTTAATGAAAATCTATCGGATAAAAGAGGTAATGCTGCCGAGAAGTTTGTAAACAGAGAGTTGAAAAAGAAAAAAATTACTGATAGCAATATTAAATCTGTTACTACTGCGGAAGATTGGGAAGGATTTAAAGAACAAGTTAAAGCATCCAATATCCAAGATAAAGACCTTATTCTACGCGTACTGTCTATGTATTCAGACCCTGCAGTTAGAGAGAAAGAAATTAAGAACATGTCGGCTACCTTTAAAGTATTGGCTGATGAAGTATTGCCTAAGTTGCGTCGTTCAAAATTGACTGTTAATACAATGGTGACAGGGTTTTATGATAATGAAATTAAAGAACTTGTTAAATCAAACCCTGATACTTTAAACCAAGCTGAGATACTTTATGCTGCAAGCTTAACTGATGATTTAAAAGAGAAATTGGATATTTATAATTTTATGTCATCAAAATATAATGACGATTGGCGAGGTCCAAACAATTCAGGAGTTGTTTTAATGAAAATGGGAAAAGTTGCTGATGCAAAAAAAGCTTTTTCAGATGCAAAAATGAGAGATGCAAATTCAATCGTTTTAAATAATATTGGTGCTGTTGAATTATCTGAAGGAAATTTTGCTGATGCGGAGACTAATTTTAGAGCTGCATTAAGTGCCGGAAAAAAAGCTTCATATAATTTAGGTATCTGTAATGTTAAGAAAGGGAATTACAGTGAAGCTGTAAAGGACATGGGAACATGTTCCTCATTTAATGTTGCCTTAGCACAACTTCTTAATGGGAATTATAATGCTGCTCTTAAGACTATTGAAGGTTTAGATAATAAAGATGCAATGGATTATTATCTGAAAGCTGTTGTTGGAGCAAGAACAAGTAATGATGAACTGGTTTTTAGTAACTTAAAAACTGCAATTGAGAAAGATTCTTCACTTGCAGGCCTTGCTAAAACAGACCTTGAGTTTGCTAAATACTTTAAAGTTT
>JANTGP010000224.1 GCA_024762835.1 Bacteroidota bacterium | reverse complement strand
TTATCAGAAGAATAATTTTCCCAACGAATTGCATGAACTTGCACGAATTGAATAATACCGATTAATAAATGAACCCGATATCGGATTTGTTTATTAAAACTCATCAGGCAAGCAAAAAAAATCCCGATAAAAGAATTACCGGAATTAAATAAGTTTCTTGAGTACAAACAGGATATCTATCCTGCTTGTAAGTTTTCAGCATCAGGAAGCATGCCTGCTAACTGAGATGGGTCATGAATTAAAACAGGTATGTGTTGTGGACAAATCCAATAACTTCCACCTTTGTAATCCAATTGCACCAATGGTACGGTTTCATCATCTCTTTTGCAAAATAAGCAAACCTTATCGTTCTCTTTTCCCATTTTTCTATTGTTTTTAATTAGAGTACCGAAATAAAATAATAATATTAATACTATACAAAGATTTGAAAGTAATATATTTCTAAACTACAATCAGTCTGACAATTATGACAAAGGTGCTGAGATTGTGGCGTTTAAGACTTGCTCTTGATTGCCAGAAACTTATATATTTCATATTGTGAGCGAAATTCCGGTTTCCCGTTTTTTCTGTATTTATTACTTAAGTCATTATCCAAGACTCTGGCTTGTGTATTATCTTTCCATTGAATATCCAATATATCTTTTATTTCCTTCTTCAATTCTATGTCGTAAACAGGGCAGGCTACTTCTACCCTTCTGTCGAGATTTCTCTCCATTAAATCAGAAGATGTAAGGAATATTTTCTCTTTTCCACCGGAGAAAAAATAAAGAAAGCGAGAATGTTCAAGATATCTGTCAATTACTCCAATGCTTTCTATTTCAATATTCTGATTAGGTATTGAAGGTATTAGTGAAAACATACCTCTAACTATTAGTTTAATATTAACCCCCACCTTATGAGCCTCATAAAGTTTAAGTATCAATCTGTGGTCAACAAGATTATTCAGTTTGAAAATGATTTCCGCCTTTTCGCCCTGTTTCGCATGCCGGATTTCGCTATTAATCAATCGAACTATTTTATTTCTTGAATTAAAAGGTGATAAGATCAAATGCTTAAAATTTCCTATTTCATAATTTTTATCAAAAAACTTAAATACCTGCTCTACTTCCGATGTTATTCCTTTATGACTTGTCAGTAATAGAGAATCGCTAAAAGTCTTTGCAGTTAATTCGTTGAAATTTCCCGTTCCAATACCGGCATAATTTACAATTCTTTTATCCTCTTGCCTCTGAATAAACAGAAGTTTGGCATGTACCTTTAGCCCGGGCACACCATAGGTAACTTTCACTCCCGAAGAAATAAGTTTCTTAGCCCAGTAAATATTTAACTCTTCGTTGAACCTTGCCTGCAATTCCATTATAGCTGTCACCTGCTTACCGTTTTTTGCAGCATTTATAAGCGATATCATTATGCTCGAGTTATGAGCAACCCTGTAAATAGTCATTTTTATACTGATAACTTTAGGGTCGAGTGCAGCTTCTCTAATAAGTTTTACAATATTGTTAAACGAATGATACGGAAAGTGTAATAATACATCCGACTTCTTTATTCGCGACAAAAGACTTTTTCCCGAGGCAAATGATTGATGAGCGATTGCCCTTCTGTTTTCATATCTTAGTTTATCGCTTCCAACCTCGGGAAAATCCATAAAGTCTTTAAAATTATGATATCTTCCGCCGGCAAACATTGAATCGGGCTTTAGCAAATTTAATTTTTTCGAAATAATTTTAAGCAATGACTCCGGTATGTTTCTGTCGTATAAAAATCTCACCGGGTATCCTGCTTTTCGTTTCTTTAGACTTCGTGAGACTTTCTCAACATAGCTCTTACTTAAATCATCATCAATATCGAGTTCAGCATTTCTGGTAATTTTTATAGTATAGGCACCGGCAATACTAAAGTTGAAAACATCAAAAACATTTGAAATTCCCAGCCTTATTACATCGTCAAGCAAAATAATATAATTCCTGTCATCAACAGATGGCAGTTTTAAGAAACGGGAAATTTTATCTGCAGGCACTCTTACCAGTCCGGCTTTTGACGAAGTATTAGGTTCTTCTGCTTTAAGGTCAATAACCAAATATACAGAGTCGTTTATTAAATCAGAGATATCAGTATCCTTTCCAAGAATTACAGGGTCGAGATAAGGTCTGACATATTTCTCAAAGTACCTGCAAACATATTTTTCCTGTTCGGCAGTTAACTCAGTTTCATCAATAATAAAAATATTATTACGTTCTAATTCATTTACAACCTTTTTATAAATTTTTCTGAATTTCTCCTGCTGCGAAGCAACGATACTGTTTATTTGCGAAAGAACACTGTCCGGTTCTTCGTTTAAGTAAGATTTAACCCTCTTGCCAAGTTGCGATAAATGTAATAAAGTTGCTACCCTTACTCTAAAAAACTCATCGAGGTTATTAGAATAAATTCCTAAGAATTTTAAACGTTCAAGAACAGGCACATGAGGATTATCAGCTTCCTGCAAAACCCTGTCGTTAAAAGAAAGCCAACTTAGTTCTTTATTTCTAAGATTATTCATCATTTTTATGGTGAATTAATTTATAGGTATTAAATATATAATCTTCATTAAACCCACAATACTAACTTAATTACGGATATGTTACTCAATTTATTTTCACAAAACGCTTTATAAAAGTGTAATTATCAGCTTTTAGCTTAAGTATATAAACTCCTGCATGTAAGTATCTAATGTCAAATTTCGTAGTGTATAAATTATTTAAACTTGTTGAACTTATATATTTCCCTGCAATATCAAATATTTCTATTGTTACAGATTCTGATAAAGGAAAAACCAGTCGCATTGTATTTATTGCAGGATTTGGATAAAACAAGATGTAATCTATACTCTTAATTGTATCATCTTCAAAAATATCTATCTTACCATAGCCCGGACAAGAACCGTCAGAAACTGTAACTTCATACTTGCCGAAATGGTCGGGTATAATTGTTTGTGATGTTTCTCCCGTATTCCATAAATAATCATCAAAACCGGCACCTGCATCTAATGTTAACGTGTCGTACTGAAAGGTATAAATATCATCGCCCAGATTAACAAGCGGCATTGGAATCTCGTTTACAATAATAGAATCATGTCCTTCGCATCCTGCAAAATCAGTTGCTGTTACCCAATAAGTACCCGGATAAGAAATATATAAATTGGGTTTTTGCGAACCATTGCTCCATTGGATTGATTGATATCTGTCGATAATAGTAACATTTGTGTAGCTTCCTTCACAAAACTCAATTTCGTAACCCAAACCTAAATCAGGCATAGGGTAAACAGTTAAATTTACCGTATCGGAAACATTGCAACCAAGCTCGTCGGTAACGGTGACACTATAAGCACCTTCCTGTGATGCAAAAATATATTGCTGGGTTGAGCCTGTGCTCCAAATATATTCATTAAAAAACGAATCTGTCTGAAAAACAACACTATCGCCATAACAAATAGCCAAATCTTCGCCCAAACTCAATTCAGGAAACTCCGAAATAACAATATGTTTGTTATTATAGTCATTAGTATAATTTACATCCCCCGGATAATTAACCCACACATGAAAGAAATAATCACCAACATCAGTCAAAGTAAGAGTTTGATTAAATGTATATTCAAATGTCGAATGAGCAAATATTGTATCATTCACAAACTCTGAAACAGTATCTCCATCATTCAAAGTGTAATTTACGGTAAACCCAATAACATCCAGAGTATCATGATTTTCGAGGAGCACTGAAACACTTTGTTCATTTTGCGAACCGCAACCCGAAACCGGTGTCATTTGCTGATTTACACTTAGATCGATACCCGGAATACTAAAAGCTGTAAGAGAAGCCATTTTGCTTAAACCATTAGTTACGAAAAAACCTGAGTCGGGGATACTGGGAACGCTGGTATCATATGTTGCAACAGCACTAAAAACACTGCCGTCGGAAGCTCTCCACACTTTCCATTTTAATTCTTCACCATCCTGAAATCCATTATGTACATTTGGTTCACTCCCCCATACTGTTGCAGCACTAACCGAGCTTGTAACCATTGTGCCACCAATATCTCCGGTAGAACCTGTACCTGTTCCACAAAGCATAGTATCGTTAAAGAGGTAAAATGCAGCA
This sequence comes from Bacteroidota bacterium, assembly GCA_024762835.1. Classification (GTDB taxonomy): domain Bacteria; phylum Bacteroidota; class Bacteroidia; order Bacteroidales; family M50B96; genus JANTGP01. The sequence goes on along the minus strand of JANTGP010000224.1, from coordinate 709 downwards.
AAATAATCTCCGACTTCCATTTGTACTCCGTCAATAGTAATAGGAGTACCTTCAATAACAAGAACAATATGTGTATTCTCTACACCGGTATTAATAAAATACCATGGCGGAGTTTGTGCATACATTGATAATACACTAAATAAACCGAATAAATAAATAAATAACTTCTTCATAAATCACATTAAATCATAGTCTTCAAAATTAACAAGTTTTTTCGATTCTTTGTTTTCTTTTTGCAAAATGTATTTTTTTGACAAAATTAATAACTAAACTAAACGCTCAAAAGACCAATTAAAAATATAGCCTTTTATTATTGCTATATTCTGTGTATTTTTGTTAACCTTTTTTTTGAGTATCAAAACAATAAGTTTTATTAATTAATATGTGGACATTTATTGCCGGGAAAATATTACGTTACAGACATTTATTATTAATCTTAATCGGATTAATAACATTGTTCATGGCGTACAATGCAAAAGATGTTTCTATATCATATAATTATGTAAACTTACTACCCGAAAAGGATTCTACTTTTGTCCAAAATATTAAGTTCCATGAAATCTTCAATGAAGATGTAAATGTAATGGTTCTTGGAATTCAAGACAGCACTCTGTTTGAAATTGAGAAATTTAATGATTGGTTGGATTTAGGTGATAGTATTAGAAAAATAAAAGGAGTTGAAGGAGTAGCTTCTATCGGGCGTCTTTTT
>JANTGP010000223.1 GCA_024762835.1 Bacteroidota bacterium | reverse complement strand
TAATTAAAATCAAAAAAAAATAATCTATTTTATCATGAAAAAAATATTTTCTTTAATAACTGTTATTGTCCTTAGTTTGAGTTTCTCGATAGGGCAAACCGGTGAAAATCCAAAACCAAAAACTGATAATAAGTCAGCTGAGATTTCTTTTGAAAAAACAGAATACGACTTTGGATTAATTCCGTACAAAGGTGACGGAACATGTGAGTTTGTATTTAAAAATACAGGTAAAAAAGCTCTGGTTTTAACAAATGTAAAATCTTCGTGTGGATGTACAATCCCTACATGGCCAAGAAATCCGATAGAAAAGAAAAAGAAAGAATCTATCAAAGTTAAATATGATACAAAACGTCAGGGTAAATTTCATAAAACAATAACCGTTTATTCAAATGCAATTAATTCGCCAATTAAATTAACCATACGTGGTGAGGTTGCAAAGCCTAGTGCTGAAGAAATGAAAAAATTGAAAATTGAAAGAGAGAAGAGATTAGAACTTCAAAAGAAGAGACAAGCTGAAAGAAGACAAAAAAGACAGCAAGAACAAACGCCTCCGGTTCAGAAAAGTAAGCGTTTGCCCGAAACTAAATAATGAAAATATAAAAGACACGTTTATCGTGTCTTTTTTTATTAACAACAATAAAGATCTTTGTTATGCCACAATTATCAAAAAAAGGAATAAAAATGCCGGCTTCGCCTATTAGGAAGCTTGTACCCTTCTCAGAATCAGCTAAAAAGAAAGGAAGAAAAGTATATCATTTAAATATTGGACAACCCGATATACCTACCCCCGATGTAGCAATCAATGCTATTAGAAATATAGACCTCAAAGTTATTGAATATAGTCACTCGGCCGGGTTTGAAAGCTATCGTCGCAAATTGGCAAAGTATTATCAGGATATTAATATAGATGTTGACCATAATGACATTATCATCACTACCGGTGGTTCCGAGGCATTATCATTTGCATTTAATTCGTGCCTCGACCCGGGTGAAGAAGTAATTATACCCGAACCATTTTATGCAAATTATAATAGTTTCGCAATTGCTTCGGGCATTGTTGTTAAACCTATTACATCAAGAATTGAGGATGGTTTTTCACTTCCGGCAATTGAAGAATTTGAGAAACTTATTACTGATAAAACAAAAGGTATTGTAATTTGTAATCCTAACAATCCAACCGGATATTTATACTCCGAAGCAGAAATTCGCCAATTAGGTGAGATTGTTAAGAAACATGATATGTTTTTATTTAGCGATGAGGTTTATCGAGAGTTCTGCTACGATGGAGAAAAACATTTCTCAGCAATGCATCTCGAAGGTCTTGAAAAACATGTTATACTTACCGACTCTGTCTCAAAGCGATATAGTGAATGTGGAGTAAGAATTGGTGCTCTTATTTCAAAAAACAAAGAAGTGATGGCAACAGCAATGAAATTTGCTCAGGCAAGACTTAGTCCGCCAACATTTGGGCAAATTGCCGGAGAGGCTTCTCTTGATACACCACCCGAATATTTTACCGGTGTATATAAGGAATATATCGCCAGACGTAACTTTATGATCGATGCTTTGAATAAAATGGATGGTGTTTATACACCTATACCCAAAGGTGCTTTTTATACGATAGCTAAGCTCCCTGTTGACAGTGCAGAAAAGTTTTGCCAATGGGTACTTGAAGATTTTGAGTATAATAACCAAACAGTGATGATGGCACCGGCAGCCGGCTTTTATGCAACAAAAGGCTTGGGTCGTCAAGAGGTACGTATTGCATATGTTTTAAAGATTGATGATTTAAAAAATGCAATGGAAACACTTGACATGGCATTAAAAGCTTATCCCGGACGAGAAATTTAAAATTAAGCTTTTTTCCGTTGTAATATCTGAGACAGGATAGCAAAAAACACCAGTGCAGCCAAGAAGCTGAAAATACGTGCAATATAATCACCAAACCTAACATAAAACGTGATTTCGTTATTGGCTTTCAGGTTGGTTTTTATTGCAGTTGCCGTCCAATATTGTGTAGCTTGTATCAACTCACCTCTTTGGTTAATAAAGCATGAGATACCGGTATTTGCCGATCGGGCTATACTTCGTCGGGTTTCAACTGCACGTAATTGCGAGAATCGTAAATGTTGCTTGTATCCCGGCGTATCGCCCCACCAGGCATCATTGGTAATTACAAATATTAAGTTTGCACCCTTTTTAACATACTCATTTACATACTCACCGTAAATTGACTCGTAACAAATCACAGGTGCAATTTTAACATTATTCTCTTTTGATTTAAATACTGTTCTTACATCCTGTGTACCAAGACTTCCTGTTGTTCCACCTAAATCCAAAGCCAAATCTTCCAAAAAGCCTAATGTCTTTGGAAAAGGCATTTTCTCAACTCCAACTACCAGTTTTGATTTATGATATTTCTGTATTTTCATCGAAGTATCAATCTGTAAAGCAGTATTATAATTATCGTAATATATTGCAGTATCTCTAAACGACCTTGCTGTAACAGATAGCTTCTCGCCTGGCATGAAAAGTTTGCGTGTGGATGCTCCCGTTATAAACTTGGCATGAGGATATTTTAACAAGAAACTTCTTATTCTTTGGATGCTTCTATTCTTATTCAGGCTTTGTTCCCAAATTGTACGAGGCAATGCTGTTTCGGGTGCTACAAAATACTCAACCGAATCATCTGCCAGTGAATCGGCAAGGGAAAGCATTTTTTGCAACTGCTTTTGTACAGTCATGCCATTAAACTTTTCATTATATGGATCAATGTTGGGTTGAACTACAACAATTTCATGCTCCTCTCCTCTTTCTTGATAAGAATAAAACATAATAGCAGAAATCACAACCGGAACGAATATTACAATAATGAAAATAAACAGCTCTTTTAAAACTGATTTGTAACTATGGACTTTTATTAATTTAGTAATTAATAATGTAGCAATAATATTACCAATTAAAACCCAAAGAGTACCACCGAATATTCCGGTGTATTCATACCATTGGACTAATTGAATATTTTTAGCAAATCCATTCCCAAGATTAAGCCAACTCCACGACAATTCCCAGTTTAGGCTAAAGTACTCGTAAGCAATCCAATAAAAAACAAGTGCAAAGTAGCCGAATTTCTTACCTTTAGCACGCTTGCTAATATGAAACAGCCACATAATGGAGGACATCAATAAGCTGTTTAAGATTACAGCACTAATCATCCCAATAGCAGCAGCATTGAATATCCACCATGTTGAAATACTGTTCCAAACAATAAAAGTGATTAATGAATAAAAAAAGAATTGAACTGATTTATACTCATTCCTATTCTTGTCGAAAAAATCTTCAATTAACAAAAGAGGAACAAAAGCAATCATCAATAATAAAGCATTTGACCATTGAGCCCATGCAAGTCCAAATAAAACTCCACTCAAGATTGAATATAATATACGTGTTCTTCGACTCATCAAAGTACTAATTTACAACTTCTGCTATTTTTCAAATTCCTCAGGGTTTACATTAAACCATTTATCACTAAATTCGGGCAGCTTATAATTTTCGATATAATTGATAACATCTAACGGATTGTCAAATAAGGAATAATAACTGCGGTACTCCTCTTTAGCAAAAAAATCATCATAGACTGTATCAAAGAAATGAAAAAGTTTATCATAGAAATTATTTGTGTTTAAAAACACAATTGGTTTATTATGAATTTGAAGCTGTTTTAAGGTCATCACCTCCAAAATCTCTTCAAGAGTTCCAAAACCACCCGGTAAAGCAATAAAGGCATCTGCCATTTCAGTCATTGTTTTTTTTCGCTCACTGAGGTCACTTGTAACAATAAGTCTATCAGCTTTCTGATATGCTAAACCTTTATTTTTAATTACCTCCGGAATAACACCGGTAACAATACCTCCATTATCCTGTATAGAATTGGCAAGTTTATTCATTAATCCAACGTTTGAGCCACCATAAACAAGTTCATGATTATTATTTGCCATTATTACTCCTAACTGTCCGGCTGCATCAAAATACACTTTATTTAAAGCATTACTTGATGAGCAAAATACACATATCTTCACAGTACAACTATTAAGTTAAATAAATTAATGCTTGCAAGATTATAATAAATAAGCAAATAACAATAAAGTGAGACACATTTATAGAATAATTCATATCTTTACAACAAAATTTTACTTAAATGAGATATCATTTTTGTAAAAGAATAAGTTATCATTGTAATTGATTAAAGCGAATCTTATTAATGGATTCTCAAATAATAAGCACATGAAGAAACTATTTTATTTAGCACTTTTTACTGTTTCATTAAGTATTACATCATGTAAAGAATGTACAACATGTAAGATTGTAACAGCTGATTATGAAACTGTAGAAGAAGAGTTCTGCGGGACTGATGCAGAGGTAAGTGATTTTGAGCAATCATACGAAGACCAGGCTGCTAATATTACAGCAACCGGAGCCAGAGCAGAGTGTCATAGAAAATAATTTTTTAAAATGTGATTCTTAACAAAAGATATTGTCAGATATGAAAAAGATACTTTTTATTCTTGCCGTTTCATGTATTACAATTGGTTTTACCTCTTGTAAAAAATGTGTTACCTGCCAAATTAAAAACATAAACGGCACTGTTGAAGCTGAATATGAGGAATACTGCGGAACACCTAAAGAAATTGAAAGTTTTAAGGAGGATCTTGAAAAGAAAACTCAAACACAAATGGGGCAAACCGGCCAAGTTATTTGTACCGACAGCAAATAATAACTAACTCATTGAATAATTATTTCCGTTCATCTTCTAATTTAGCTATTAAACCTGTGAGTTTAACATGGGTGGT
>JANTGP010000222.1 GCA_024762835.1 Bacteroidota bacterium | reverse complement strand
AAGGCTAAAACAGAAATTATAAACTCATTTGGCGAAAAAGAGCTGCATCTCACTGTAGCTGATAAGTTTGGAAAAGAATGGAATGTTCCCGTAATTAATGATTTACCTTATGATGAACTTGTTGATTTCCTTTTTCTGAAAATTCTAAGTGTAAAAAAAGGGAAACCCTTACTCTCATTTAATTACAAGGGAAAAATTAAATCGCATAAACTGAAAAAAGGAAACAGATATAAGTTTACTGTTCTTGGAATAAGTACCTTAATAGAGAATAAAGAGTTTCTTCGGCTAAAGGATGAGTTTGATAATATCCATTTTGTACGATATAAATTTTATTCCAATTATGGTTTTAAAACCGGCTCAATAGTATACTGCACAATGGTTAATGAGGAAAAATATGCATCTTATTATCTTGAGCCTGATTATCCGGGGTATTTTGCCAGCGAGATTTATTCATTTAGATTTGTAAAAAAGGATGTATATTTTCATAAGGACGGTAGAAAGGAAGAATGTTTAATTGCACATGATAAGGATGGGAATGACTGCGTAGTATTTTATAATCAGGATGATTATAAAGCTGTAGACTTACATACTATAAATGCGAAAGTTGATTATGTATATAAAGGTAAACTATTTGTAACATTAGTGAGTTCTTAAAAAATAAGACAGCTTGATATTTCGTTAATTTTAATAAATGAATGATTTTAAAGCTCTTTAATTTTATTTCTGCTATTAATTATGAAAAATAAGTTGCAAATATTGTTAACAGGTGCCTCAGGCACAGTAGGATACGAAGTTTTAAAGCAATTGTCAGAAAAACATGAAAGATTTTACATATGTGTTTTAGACTTAAAGACATCAAAGAGCAAGAGATTATTCAAACCTTATGCAAAGAGAATAAAAATTATTTATGGAGATATTTCAAATATCGAAGATAGCGTCGAAGCTTGTAAGGGTAAAGATATCGTGATTCATCTGGCAGCTATCATTCCGCCAATTGCCGATGAGCATCCTGAGTTAGCATACAAGGTAAATACAGTTGGTACGAAGAATCTTATTACGAACCTTGAAAAATATTCGCCTGAGACCTTTTTTATTTACAGTTCATCCATCTCAGTTTATGGCGATAGATTAGCGAATCCTCAAATAAATGTTGGTGACCCTCTTATACCGAGTGTTGGCGACGAATATGCTCTAACCAAAATAAAAGCAGAAGAGATTATTACTAATTGCAATTTGAAATGGAGTATTTTTCGCTTATCCGCAGTAATGGGAAATCACAAAGCTTCTAAACTGATGTTTCACATGCCTTTGGAAACAAAGATTGAAATTACTACACCTGGAGATACAGCACGTGCTTTTGTAAATGCCCTTGAAAAAAGACAAGAGCTAAGTGGAAGAATATTCAATTTGGGTGGTGGTGTAAATTGCAGAACAACATATAAAGAGTTTTTAAACCGCTCATTTCATATTTTAGGACTTGGAAAAGCAAATTTTCCTGAGAAGTCTTTCGCAGAAAAAAACTTTCATTGTGGATATTACAATGACAGCGACGAATTGAACAGAATCCTAAATTTCGTGCAAGATGATTTAAACAAGTACTACAAAAAGGTAAAGGAGTCCACTTCATTTATTCAAAGAGCTTTAAGTTTAGTTTTTAAAGTTCAAATAAAAAAAAGCCTTTTGAAACAGTCCGAACCGAGAAATGCAATTATTACAAAGAATCATAAACTCATTGAAAGATTCTTTAATAAGGCATAGTGTATGAATAAGATTTTACTGTTTATATTTGCATACTCAGTTAGTAATTGCCACTATTGCAAAATTGTAATATCTATCGACAATAAAAACTAAAGTGATGAAAACAAAAAGACAATTAGAGATTATTGATACGTCGATTAATCTAATATCGCAAAAAGGAATTCAAGGTTTAACCATAAAGAATATTTCAAAAGAAATTGGTATTTCAGAGCCAGCCATATATCGCCACTTCGAAAATAAAATTTCAATTCTTATAGCCATTTTAAACAGTTTTAAAGAAATGGGAGAGATGCTCTCTAATTTGGCTCAGACAAATGACGATACTGCCATAAATAAGATAGAGTTTATGTTTTCGAAAATATTGAAATTATTTATTGACCAACCCGCACTTATCTCAATTGTTTTTTCAGAAGAAATATTCAAGAATGAAGCTATACTGAAAACAAAAATTGTAGAAATATTAAATTTGTATCAAACAAATATCGAAAATATTATCAATAAAGGAAAAGAAGATAATAATGTGAGAAAAGATATCGACACTAAAAGTTTAGCATTAATTGCAATGGGCTCTTTGCGTTTACTTGTAAAAAGATGGGAGTTGAACAGCTACAACGATGATTTACAATCAGAAGGTAATCATCTTATTAAATCTTTACGATTAATAATCTCAGCATAAAATTTATTTTCCGGGTATTAACCATAAATTCTTATATATATCTTTCAGTTGTAAAACAATAAAAACTGTTTTGCTTGATTAATTAATATATAACAAACCAAAAGGTATTGATTAAAAACGTATATTTGTTAGATAGAATTAATGAGAAAGTAATTACATGTTTCCAAAATATAATATAGAAGAAGAAAAAAAGGAAATACTTCTTAGATATAAGAATCTCCTCAACCTGTGCAAACCATTTATGGGACGTGCAGATATAAAAGAAATAAGGACAGCTTTTGATTTGGCACTCGAAGCATATCAAGAAATAAGAAATTCAGATGGTGATCCCTATATCTTTACTTCGTTTGAAATTGCCCGGATTTCTATTCAAGAACTTGGCTTGGGAAAAACAAGTATCATTTGTGCAATTCTATATCAGGCTGTTAATGATAATCTTATTGGTGTTAAAACAATTGAGGATAATTTTGATAATGATGTTGTTGGCATTATCAGAGGAATAAATGTAATTTCTGCAATAGCCTCAAATGAGTCTACACTTCAGTCGGATAATCTTAAACAGTTTCTATTTACATTGGCAAAAGATGTGAGGGTATTATTATTAAATATTGGTATTTGGGTTTATAAAATGCGAAATATTCATTTATGGCCAAAGAAACAACATGAACTTATAATTCTCGAGGCTTTGCATTTATATGCTCCGCTTGCCCATCAAATGGGGCTTTACAATTTAAAAGGTGAGCTTGAAGATTTGTCCTTAAAATATACTCAACCGAAAACATACAGAGAGATTGATAAACGCCTACAGGAAACACAACCCGAACGGATTGACTTTGTAAAACGTATTATCGACCCTATTAAAAATGAATTAACAAATCGTAAGTTTAAATACCAGATTAAATGGAGGACGAAAAGGGTAAATTCCATTTATCAGAAAATGATAAAGCAGAAAATTGATTTTGATAAGGTTTATGATAAATTTGCTATTAGAATTATTATCGACTCAAAAGCAAAATCGGAAAAGTCGGATTGCTGGCAGGTATATTCCATTATTACAGATATATATCCACCTAATCCCAAACGATTAAGAGACTGGATATCCATACCAAAATCAAATGGATACGAGTCTTTGCATACAACTGTAATGAGCCCTTTAGGAAAGTGGGTTGAGATTCAGATTCGCACCGGTAGAATGGATGAGATTGCAGAAAAAGGTCCTGCTGCACATTGGAGATACAAAGGTACGGAAGGGGAGAATGAGTTAGATAAACTACTTAACAATTTTAGAGAGATTATTGACCAACCCGATGTAAATACAGCTGATGTATTGGATAGCTTTCAGATGGATGTTTATTCCGATGAAGTATTTGTCTTTACACCCAAAGGCGATTTAAGAAAATTACCGGCCGGTTCAACTGTTCTCGATTTTGCTTTCGACATACACAGTGATGTTGGCTCGAAATGCGTAAGTGCAAAAATAAACCATAAGCTTGTCCCTATCAGACAGGTACTAAAAAACGGTGACCAAATATCCATAATTACTTCAAACAACCAAAAACCCAAAGCCGATTGGTTAAATATGGTAGTAACATCAAAAGCCAAGGCAAAAATCAGAAAGGCAATTGATGAGGAGAAATTTAGGATAGCACTTGACGGGAAAGAAATTATTGAAAGAAAATTTAAAAACTGGAAAATAATTTACGACGATTCTACTATCAATAAAATAATAAAACACTTTAATTTTAAGACTGCCCAGGACCTGTACTTTGCCATAGCTTCCGAAAATTTCGAAGTTTTAGATATCAAAGCATTTCTTTCTGAAATAGATAAGAAAAGAAACACCAAAGAAAGCAAAGAATATTTTGATGATTCAACTTCGAGCATATCAAAACAAAAGGCAGGAATTTCTATTTCAAATATTAATTTAAGCGGTGTTGATTTTAATTTTGCACAATGTTGCAAGCCTGTTTTTGGGGATGAAATTATTGGTTTTGTAACAATTGGAAGAGGAATCTCCATTCATCGAAGCAATTGCCCAAATGCTAAGCGAATGAAAGAAACCCTATCATACAGACAGGTAGATGTATCGTGGGATTCTGAATTCGAAACCATTCAAACAAATATTGTTTTGTCAGGCGAAGACAGAGCCGGACTTTTTCAGGATATATCAAAAGTAAAAACAAACGACTTAAAAATAAACGTTCAATCCATATCAGTAAATTCCGAACATGACAAGTTAATAGGAAACATTAAAGTATTTGCATCAGAAGCAAAATATCTTGATATTTTTATAAAAAGACTAACTGAGATTGAGGGTGTTAGCAAAGCTGTAAGAAGAGATGACTTGTATTAATGAATAATTGACAATTGAAAATTCATAATTGATAATTAATAATTCACAATTGATAGTTGACAATTAAAAATCCTGTCTTTTTCCTTAAT
>JANTGP010000221.1 GCA_024762835.1 Bacteroidota bacterium | reverse complement strand
ATAAAAAATGGTGTATATTTGTATTCTGTATTATCAGACGAAAAAGTATTATCAAGCGGCAAACTAATTATTAGTAAATAATACAATTATTATTTTTCTATGCCTACGAGGATTATTTCCTCGTAGGCTTTTGTTAAATTATTATATCTAATATTATGAAACACTTAGTTTATCTAATTATAGCATTACTAATATATACAACAATAAAAGCCCAACCATATTCTATCGACCAGAGCTTTGCACCAACTTACTCTTTTTGGGATTTTGGTGTGTTACAATACATACCTACAGTAAATTCAATTATAGAGCGAGATGATGGAAAGATATATATAGGCGGCAAATTTGCTGATTTTAACAATTATATGTCATTTTGTAATATTGTAATGCTTTATAGTGATGGTTCAATTAATACTAATTTTCAGACATTATGTGATGTCGATTTCCCAAGTGGTCGTATATTTTATTTCAATGATACAGTTTATAGCATCTGGAATTATGGTACGGCAAGATACAACGGCAACACAGGTGATTTCGATTGGGATTACGACCAAATAATTGGGACTGAAATAGGTGGTAACCGAAGCGATATTGAAATATTTGATGATGGTACAATGTTAATTGCAATAGATGGATTTTACCATACAGGTTTACCTGAGTTTTATCATTTTTGGCTCGGCAAACTCAAACCCACAGGGCATCTCGATACTACTTTTCATCATAGCCCGAACTACTATGTTCACGAAATTACAAAATACGATAATGAGCGTTTGTTATTACATGGTTCATTTACACAATACGATACATTAAATGTTTTAAGATCGTGTAGAATTTATAATGATGGTACTCTGGATACCAGTTATCATAATATTTTCTCATGGGGTTGGGTCAAACCGGCATATATTCAACCCGATGGAAAAATAATAGTTATGGGTTGGTTTACATTAATAGGTAGTAATAATTATATGTACCTTGCTCGTTTAAATTCAGATGGTAGCCTCGATAGTACATTTAATAATTTTAATAATTTTGCATCTTCTGATAATGTATTATTAAATGTAAGTACAGGTAGTGTTTGTCCAACCCCCGAAGGTAAATTGATTATTGGCAATAACTTTGATTATTATCAGGCTTATCCTCGTGGTAGTATCGTGTTAACAGATAGTAACGGTTTTATTGATACTACTGCTTTTAATGGTAGTGGTTTTAGCTTAGACCTTGACACGGCTCATCTGCCTTATGTATTAGTAATAATACCGGGGCAAAACGATACTTATTATATTAGCGGCAGGTTTTCGGAATTTAATGGCGAGCCGGTAAAGCCCATTATTCGTATTCTGGGGCATACATGGGGTATAGAAGAACCGGATGTTAGTTTGCAAACTGTAAAAGTTTACCCTAATCCTGCAACAGATATAATAAATATAAGCGTAGATAAATCAATAAAAGAAAAAGTAGGCATTTCAATTTACAATATAAATGGAACTTTAATAAAAAGTTTGCCGGCAAACTACCCTAATAAAACCATAAGCATTTCAACAAAAGAATTTACCTCCGGCATTTATTTTTGCGAGGTAATTGGTAGCGATTTTATAAGTAGAGAGAAGTTTGTGGTGGTTCGATAGCTGTCGGATGCGGGAGTTGTTATACCAATTATATCCCAACCCCGGCAACGGTCAGTTTATGTTAAGTATTAATTCTTCAGACGAAGAGCTAATAGATTTGAAACTGTTAGATGTAAGCGGCAAACAGGTTTATTCCAAGAATCTTACAATTATTAAAGGAAATAAGAACTTTTGGCTCGATTTTACATTTTTAGAAACAGGAATTTATTCATTGGTTTTAAAAAGTAAAGAAACACAAACACAAACTAAGCTCATAATAATAAAATAATGTGTAATTTTGGCATTCGGGCAATTGCCCGAATGCTATTTGTTAATTTGCTATTCTTAAATATCAATTTTATGAAAAACCTATTAATATTTTGTTGCCTTTTGTTGTATTCATTTTTATCTGTGGCACAAATTAATTTCAACGAAAATATAATAACCAATAATATAATAAATTACCCATGGGATATATGTATAGCTGACCTCAATAGTGATAATAACTTAGATTTGTTGATAGCATCTTCTATTGATAATAAAATTAGTTGGCTCGAGAACAATGGTTTCGGTAATTTTAATCAACAACATATCATAACAATCGAGGCAGACGGAGCAATATCAATTGCAGCTGCCGACCTTGATGGTGATGGTGATATGGACGTAGTATCTGCATCAGCAAATGATGATAAGATTGCATGGTATGAAAATGATGGTACAGGTAATTTTGGTTCTCAACAATTAATAAGTACTATTGCTGCTGATGCAAAATCTGTTTTCTGTGTAGACATTGATAGCGATAATGATATAGACATTGTATCTTGCTCTTTTGGAAACAATGAAGTTGTATGGTATGAAAATGATGGTACAGGTAATTTTAGTTCCAAACAAATAATTTCAATAGCAGTATTATACCCCTTTTTTGTTTCTGCGGCCGACCTTGATGGCGATGATGACATAGATGTATTATCTGCCTCGATATTAGATAACAAAATTGCATGGTACGAAAATCTAGGTAACGGCAATTTCGGTCCTCAAATAATCATATCACAACAAGTTTCTCAACCCCGTACTATTATTATATCTGACTTAAATGGAAATGGTTATGACGATATTGCAATAATATCTGGCAATAAGACTGAAGTTGCCTGGTTCGAGAATGATGGGCTCGGTAATTTCGGACCTAAACAAATAATAGAAAATACAGGTACTTATGGTTCTATAGATGTTTGCGACATTAACAACGATGGATACAAGGATGTAATTGCCCCGCCCAAAATATTCCTAAACAATGGTAATGGTCAGTTTACGAGCTCCATTGTTTTAGATAATTTTTACGGATATGTATCGTGTAACGATTTAGATTCCGATGGCGATATTGATCTTGCATTTACTTATGGATTCGGCAACCTTGCATGGTATGCAAACGATGGCACAGGAAATTTCGGAAACCGTATTCAAATTGCTTATTGTATAAATTTACCTGGTAAATTAGACTATGCAGATATCGATGGCGATAATTTAAAAGATATTGTAGTTAGTGCAACTGATACATTTTTAAATGTTTGTTGGTTCAAGAACTACGGTAATGGGGATTATCTATTAGAAGATACTATCAATAGTGGGTTACAACAAATCAAAGATCTAAGTGTTGCCGATCTTGATGGCGATAGCCTGATGGATATCCTTACTTTATACGATAGCATTAACACAATAAATATTGGTTGGAATAAACAAGACAGCACTGGTAATTTTGGTCCAATACAAATAGTTACAGATTCGGCTCATGGTGGTTTTACAATACACCTTACCGACATAGATTCTGATGGGGATAAGGATATTTTATTTGGCACATCGGATAGTAACTATCCTTCTAACAGCAAGTTGTTATTGTGGAAAAACGATGGCTTTGGTAACTTCGGCAACAAAATTATAATTAGACAAGGTTACGGACCTATTACTGATATAAAAACTTTCGACCTCGACAACGATGGAAACCTCGACATTCTTTTTACTCAGAACATGGTAAAATGGGGTAAAAATCTTGGTGGAGCAAATAATTTTCAATACTTTGACATAGGTTCCGACAGTTGGTGTTCAAGGGCTGTAAATGCTGCCGACCTTGATGGGGATGGTGACTTGGATGTTGTTTATTCGTCAAACAGCAATAACCCCTCATGGGGTAGTCATATCAGCTGGATAAGAAACGATGGGAACGGCTCATTTACATCTATGCCACTATTATACCCTTCCCACACAAAAGAAATCGAACTTAAAGACATGGATAAGGATGGTGATATTGATATTATTGCTAGACAATACAATGAAGACAACTCACTATTCTGGCTCGAAAATGATGGACTTGGTAATTTTGTTTATACACCAAACGGAGCTACATGGAACATCGAAGATTCTATTTATGTTACTTCCATTGTAGTTGACGACTTTGATGGCGATGGCGACAACGATGTACTCTACAATTCAAAAAACGATGGATTAATTGCATGGGCAGAAAACCTAGGTTATTTTACATCAGATTCTGCATCGTCTTGTGCTAATGTCCCGTATCTATTAAGTAATCAAGTATTAACAAGTCCGGGCATATATTACGATACTTTGCAAACTATTTATGGTTTAGACAGTGTTATAGAAATTGATTTTACTCATATTCCTATTCCTTCTGTTTCTATTTTGCCTTTTCCACAGGATACATTTTGTATTCAAGACGAAATTATTAACTTGCCACAAGCGAGTCCTATCGGCGGAATCTTTGCAGGTGTTGGCATATCTTCTACTGGCATTAACTTACTCCAAACCGATACAGGCACTCACGAAATTAGCTACAATTTTACCGATACAACAACCGGCTGCTCAAACAGCGATACTTTACAGTTTACTGTTATCGACTGCCTTACAATACCCGAAGCCAAAGAGCTTGGCATATCTGTTTATCCTAATCCTGCAAATAGCTTTATTGTGGTCGATTGCCAAAACATACAAATAGATGGTTATGTCAAAATTCGTATATTCAATGTTTCAGGCAAAGTAATAAAAGAAGAAAGCCCAAAAGGTTTTCCTCTCACAATGGATATAAGATATTTAAATCAGGGTATTTACTATTTGCAGCTTTATACAGGTAATAAAACTGTGGTTTATAAAGTTGTAAAACAATAATTTATTTAATTCTATTTATTATAATCGCAACTACCACTTTCAAGGATGCGGTAGTTGTGATTTTACAAAATTCAAAAATTATCTGAAACTTATACCAACCTAAGT
>JANTGP010000220.1 GCA_024762835.1 Bacteroidota bacterium | reverse complement strand
TTACATTTTTCACGTCCAACTTCTCTGCTATTTCTCTTAGCTCGGAAACTAATTTTTGATTTAGTTCAAGTATATCGTACATATGGTTATTGTGAAGTATAATTAGAAATTTCTTTGATAATAAAATTCAATAATAGATAAGTAAGTTTTATAAATTAATGAGAAACGTGCTGAATAAAATCTTATTAAGACTTCCTGCACTGGTAATTCTTTGCAATATTATACTAAATACTGTTAATAGACAAAAAAAATGAACTATTTTATTAAACTATTTTAAAATGACAAATATATTACTACTTTTATAAGCTATCTTAAATGGCTTATGGATTGATAAAACCGAAAAAAAAACAGTGTAAGATTGTTATAAAATGAGGCAACTAAAAATTTCAAAACAAGTAACTAACAGGGAAACCGCATCACTTGACAAATACTTACATGATATTAGTAAATTAGAATTAATATCGGTTGAAGAAGAAGTTGCATTATCGAAACTTATTAAAGAAGGTGATGAAAAAGCATTAGCAAAGCTTGTAAATGCAAATTTACGTTTTGTGGTTTCTGTTGCAAAACAATATCAAAACCAAGGTTTAGGGCTATCCGATCTTATTAACGAAGGAAACATTGGCCTGATAAAAGCAGCAAAACGATTTGATGAGACTCGCGGGTTTAAGTTTATTTCTTACGCAGTGTGGTGGATACGTCAATCAATTCTAAAAGCTCTTGCCGAACATGCACGAATAGTCAGGTTGCCCCTGAATAAGTTGGGTTCTATTAACAAGATAAACCGCACTCTTGCTCATTTAGAGCAAAAATATGAAAGAGAACCATCGATGCAAGAGATTGCCAATCTTTTAGAAATGGCACCTAGAGAAGTCAAAGAAGTTTTGCTTTATTCGGGTAAACATGTTTCAATGGATGCACCACTTTCGCCTGACGATGATGGAAACATGTACGATATTTTGCTTAGTAAAGAGGGCGAATCGCCAGATAAAGAATTGCTAAAGGAATCGCTACGCAAAGAAATTGAAAGAACAATTACCACTTTAACCTATCGTGAAGCATATATTCTAAGATATTATTACGGCCTAAATGGCCGAACACCCTTAACATTAGAAGAGATTGGTGATTATCTAAATCTAACAAGAGAGAGAGTTAGACAAATTAAAGAAAGAGCAATACACCGCATGAAAACTACTGGAAGAAGTAAAAATTTACGCTCTTACTTTTAATCCGGTATTTTTAGAAGTCCCCTTTATTAGTTGAATTATTATTGATTAGTGTCCGTTAAATAATTTACTACCGGATTAAAGCCCTAAAAAAATAATCCTTTATGTTTTCTTTTAAATAAGCACTATTTTTGTCGTCAAGTAAAAAAAACTGATAAAATGACTAATCTTAAGCTAGAACAAGATATTATTAAAGAATTAAATTCAAAAGATGTTGCCAGGGTAAATAAAGTTATTCTAAAACTTCGCAAGAAAAAAGGTGTTGCATATGTACCTATCATTTTTGATTTGTTGTTGGAGGAAACAAACTCTGAGATAAAGCAACTGTTTTCATTATATATCTATGATAATAAAGATACGGCTGCAGTTAAAGTTTTGATCGATGCAATTTCAGATGATAAATATATAAGTATTTTACCTGTATTAATATCAGCATGTTGGCAAAACGGATTAGATTTTACCGAATATGCTGACTTATTTATCGATAAGTATATTGAAGGAACATTTGCTGTTGCAATTGAAGTTTTTTCAGTAATAGAAGTAATGTTTGATTCTCTTTCTCAAGAACAAAGAAACAGTATGATAACTAAACTTCAATTTGCAATGCCGGAAATGCCGGAAGAGAAAAAGAAGTTTACAAAAGAGTTAATTATAATGTTGAAATAATTATCTAATGCTGAGCCCATAGCTTAGGTCGAACTCAGGTTATTACCTTACAAGTAGTTTAGCTTTTGTCCTGCTTGATGAAGTAAAAACTACGCTATAAACACCTGCTGCAAAATCTTTTCTTTTTAGTTTTATTTGCTCTTTACCATAAAGCTTGATTCTTTTAATTTGTTTTCCTGTAATATCGTAAATAACTATTTCCCCATTTATATAATCTTCGGGAATATTAATAACTGAAATGTCTTCCAATGGATTAGGAATAATCTCAATCTCATCAGCAAAAGGAATAGAATTAATGCCTATGTTTGGTGAAACATTAACTGTAATCTCAACCGGCTCACCAACACAGCCTTCAACTGTTGTTTCTATAACCGAGACATAACCGGTAAGCACATTATTCCAGGTTACCTCAATCTCCGGGCCTATATTATTTGTATACAGACCACCCGAAATAAACCATTCGTAACTTGAACTGTAGTTTGGTACTATTGAGTATTCAACTGTCGAATCCTGCCAAACTTCAGTTGGACCGCTAATATCGCCTGTATTAATAGTATACACTTCAAGCGAAGTAACATAATGGCATGTTGCATAATCATTTGAAACATATAAATGATAATTTAATGACTCATCAGGATAATCAAATAATATTGCATCTGTAGAGCCATTACTCCATAAATAATTGTATCCACTTGAATTGCTTGATATAATAACTTCTTCATTGGGGCATGCTAATGTGTCGCTTATTGTTAGATAAGCATCGATAATTGAAACAACTGAGGAAATAAGCATTGTGCAGTTATAAGTATCTGTAACAGTTACTTCATATATTCCTGATTGCGAAGCTTGCAAAGTCTCAAAAGAAGAACCGGTATTCCATGAGTATGTATATGGACCGCTTCCGGGTGATAACACAAATATGGTATCTTCGCAACTCAATAAACTATCGGGTAAGCTTACATTTATGGCAGGAGTAAGCGAGATATTGACATCATCGGAACATGTAAAAGGACCATTGCTGACTGAAACATAGTAGGTTGTTGGTGTTGATGGGCTAACTGTGATAGATGAACCCGATTGTCCGTCTGACCAAAGGAAATTACCCGGTGTACCTGTTGCATCAATGTTTATTGATGACGAGCCGCAAACAGTAGTGTCATCTTGTAAAATATCAACCGACATGAAATCAACAAAAACAGAATCTGTTGCCATACATGCATTTTGGTCAATAACAGTGACAAAATAATTACCCGGTGAGTTTACATAAGTAAGCAGAGTAGTGTCACCTGTACTCCATGTGTAACTTGCATAATTTGGGTTTGCAATAAACAATCCTGCAACAGGCTGATTACAAGTGATAACAGAGTCGTCTAAAGCAATGACAGGTTTTGGTAAAACCGTGATGTTAATACTTGCATAACATGTATTGTATCCGTCGCTTGCACTTACCTGATAATAGCTTGAAGATACAGGTAAAACAGTTACTGAAGAAGTTATTGCATCATTTGACCAATAAAAATTACCTGTGCTTGATGCAGCATCCAGAGTTACAGATTCTCCTGCACAAATTGCCGTATCGGATTGAAAAATTTCAATATTTATTAAACTTACAAATGTTGAATCATGAAAATAACAATACTGTTGAGATGTTTCAACTGAATACAGTCCGCTTGAAATTACAGAAATTTGTTGCTGCAATTCTCCGGTATTCCATGTATATGTATCGTAACCTGTACCTGCATCAAGAATAACAGAGCTTTCGTTGCAAATAAATAATGAATCATCCATTGCCGGTGGGACAGCAACTTCAACATGGATACTATCAATACATTCCGAGACATCATCATAAGAGAATAAATAATAATACTGGGTTTGCGAAGGTGAAATAAATAAAGAATCGCCAAAAGCACCGGTGCTCCAATTCATATTAAAAATGTATGATGTAAATGGAAGTGAAGTTGAGCTTATAACATTAAATAAGTTGGCATGAAAACCATAAACATCATTGCTATAGCCGGAAATAAAATAATTGAAGTCCCAGAAACGAAGCAAATCGGTATCTGTAAGATTATTCAGATGTCTTTTTATATTATACTCATTTCCTGAAACAAATCTATTCCATATTCTTACCTCATCAATCTTTCCGTTAAAAAATGAACCTGCCTGTAATGTCAAATATTTACCAAGATAGGCAACTGAGTCAAGGCTTGTGTTATAAATACCTTGTATAAGATTGCTATTTATTAATATTCCGTTAATTGTAAATGAATATTTAAACGATTGGTCGGTACCAACCGAAATATGTGTCCATGCATTTTGCGGAATAGTTTGATTACAGACATAAGAGTCTGAGTTGATTTTTAACCTTAACGAATCATCTTGATCTAAAAATACTGCAAATGCTTCATCCGAATTATCATCGCCATAGCAAAAGATACAAGACATTCCTGATTGTCCTTGGTTATAAATCCAGGCTTCGAAGCTGCGTTGCTGATTACCGGCAGGAAATCCTGCATCACTCATCTCTACATAAGATGATAAACCATTGAATTCAATTGAATTTATGTTAGTTGAATTTTGTTCTGTGTTAATTGTTACGTTTTGCCCAAAACATAGTAAGGTGTCTTCCTGAACAATACCTGCATTTATTAAACTTACTACGGTTGAATCAACTGAAATACAGGAGCTGTCGTCGGTTAGGGTTAAGAAATATTTACCCGAATAATATAGGGTAATTTCATTAGTTGTATCGCCTCTGCTCCATTCGTATGAGGCAAATCCCGGTGTAGCTGAAATTATAGTACTATCTTCGCCACAAAGAAATATTGAATCGGGGATGTTGCTATTGAGAGTAATCGTATCGCAATAAGATGTTTGAGCATCAAGTTCTACTACATTAATTAGTAGAAAGAAAAAGCTAATTGCCAATTGTAAAAAAAAAGAAACGGGTTTGTCGTTCGGGCTAAATAATTTCATGTCAAATAATCATTTAT
>JANTGP010000219.1 GCA_024762835.1 Bacteroidota bacterium | reverse complement strand
ACTTAAAAGTATTCATTAAAATCAACTTATGAAAAGGTTTTTTACAGCACTTCTTTTTTTAACTTTTACATTTCATTCTTACGGACAATTTGAAGCAGCCCATTGGTTTTTTGGAGACAATGCAGGTCTTTCCTTTATGACCGGCGCTCCTGTCCCCGAAGCCGGAGGTAGGATTACAACCGAAGAAGGTTGTTCTTCAATTTCCAATCCTTGTGGAGATTTAATTTTATACACCGATGGTATTACCGTTTACGCTTCCGATCATACAGCGATGCCTAATGGTCATGGATTGATGGGAGACCCTTCCTCTTCACAATCAGGTATTATTGTGCCCAAGCCCGGCGACCCTGACACCTATTACATTTTTACAGTTGATGATGGCGGTGGCAGTAACGGACTGCGTTACTCCGTCGTTGATATGAATTTAAACGGTGGATTAGGCGATGTTGTCAATGGTCAAAAAAATATTTCATTGGTACAAAGATCGACCGAAAAAGTAACTGCTGTTGACGATCCTAACGGTGGTATTTGGATCATTACGCTGTCCAGCAGAACGAATGTAAACAATGCACCATACCCAGTCTTTGGTTCAAACTACAATACTTTTTATGCTTTTAAAATAAACACTACCGGTGTTCAAACTTCAGCTGTAGTTTCAACATTAGCTATCAGTCCTAGTATTGGCAGCGAACACGGTTATATGAAGGTGTCTCCGGATGGTAATAAAATTGCCGTAGCCAACTACTACGATGATTCTGCGTTCTTATTTGATTTTGATAATACTACAGGTGTTGTATCCAATCCGTATCAACTTCCTATGCAATCTGGCAGAACGGGCGCTTATGGCGTAGAATTTTCTCCTGATAGCAGCAAACTCTACGTCAATGCCGTAATGAGTGGTAGCAATGCTATTTTGTATCAATATGACTTAAGTAACAACAACCAAAGGTACACTATTGGTGTTAATCCCGATTGGCGTACTGCCCTTCAACTAGCGGTAGATTCTAAAATATATCAAGCGCATACTACAGGATATGGAAGCGGCACACACAAACTTAGTGTTATCAATAATCCAAACGAAATAGGCACTGCCTGCAATTATAGTCATGCTTCTGTCAATTTGCCTTCTACTATGATGTGTCACGAAGGACTTCCACCTTTTATTCAATCTTATTTTTTGCAAATAGCTGGTGTAAATGTTGCGGTAAATATTAGTGCGAGTTTTGAAGTAACCTCAAATTTAGAAATTTCAACTGTAGATTGGGACTTCGGCGATGGCGCTACCTCAACCACAACACCCGATAATCCACCTGAAAACACACACTCTGAAGCAACTCATGATTATACAACTCCGGGCGTTTATACCGTTACGGCAACCATACATCTGGCAATAGGTTGTGATGTAACCGTGTCAACCACTATAGAAATATACCCTCTACCCATTGTTACCCCTATTGCTGATATTACAAATTGTGATGACAATCAAAATGGGCTGGTCACGCTGAACCTACACGACAAAGATAATGAGATTAATGCTTTACAGAATTACCCCGGGACTTATGAAATTCATTATTATCATACTAATACTGATGCAACAGGTGCTACTAATGAATTAACAGACCCTTATACAACCGTTGATCCTTATGATGAAGAAATTTTCTTCACGGCGACCAACATCAATACACAGGCTACTGATATTGGAAGTTTTCATGTCATCACGACACTGCTACCGGATATTCTAAGCATTTCACCTTATGAAATATGTGATACGGATGTCGATGGATTTGCCAGTTTTGATTTAGATACTAAAACTACTGAAATTCTGGGTAGTAGAGATCCAAACGATTTTGTGGTTAAATATTATCCCACTCAGGCAGATGCTGAGGCAAGCACTAATCAAATTACGACTGCTTACACAAATACGACTGCCTTTAATGATCAAGTATGGTATTCCATTCATGATGAAATCTCCGGTTGTGACAATTACGGAACAGTTGACTTGGTGGTTCATCCTTTGATTGATATTCCTATAGATCCGGATTACAACATATGTACAGGAGAAGTCCAACAAATAGATGCGCCTTCCGGTTTCGTCTCTTATTTATGGTCAACCGGTGAAACCACGCAAAGTATCGTTGTCAATACGGCAGGCACCTATTCTGTCACCGTAACCAATTCTGATAATTGTAGTAATACGGCAAGTGTAAATGTGCACGAATCTGATAAAGCCATAATCGAAAATGTAGAAGTGGTAGATTTTACCGACAACAATTCAATCACTGTTACAGCCACAGGAATAGGAGATTATGAATATTCATTAGATGGCATGAATTATCAAGACAGCAACGTTTTCCAAGGACTTAGACCGGGCACTTATACCGTTTATGTAAGTGATAAAAATGGCTGCGGTGTTGTGTCTAAAGTAGTAGATTTACTAGGAGCACCCAAATTTTTCACCCCAAATGGCGATGGAGCAAACGACTATTGGCAAGTCATAAATATTATGAAAAAATCAGGTACTTATACCAATATATATGACCGATACGGCAAGCTGTTAAAAGTACTGCATTCCTCTGAAGAGGGCTGGGATGGCACCTTCAACGGATATCCGGTACCGGCTACAGATTATTGGTACATCGTATTTATCAAAGAAGGTGCTGATAATTACAGACAAGCAAAAGGACATTTTTCTTTAAAACGATAATCTAATAATTATAAATCCTTAAAAATTCCCAATAAGACAAACTATTGGGAATTTTTTATCTGAAAATGCTATAAAAAAAATGCATCGATTTAAACTCTTTTCAGACTTTAAACCAACCGGAGATCAACCCGAAGCCATTAAGCAGCTTGCTGATGGTATTTTGGATAATACTAAATATCAAACGCTTCTTGGCGTTACCGGATCCGGAAAAACATTTACCGTAGCAAATGTTATTGAAAAAACCCAGCGACCGACCCTTATTTTGGCGCACAACAAGACCTTAGCGGCACAACTTTTCCAAGAGTTTAAACAATTCTTTCCAAACAATGCCGTAGAATACTTTGTTTCGTATTACGATTATTACCAACCGGAAGCATTTTTGCCTACAAGTGGTACTTATATCGAAAAAGATTTATCGATAAACGAAGAAATTGAAAGATACCGCTTAAGCACCACCTCATCATTGCTGTCAGGACGACGTGATGTTATTGTAATTGCTTCGGTATCTTGTCTTTATGGAATTGGAAATCCATCCGAATTCAAGAAAAACGTCATCAAAGTCAACAAAGATATACAAACCACTCGCACCAAACTGCTCTATCAATTGGTTTCCGGTTTATACAGCCGTAGCGAAATTGCCAAATCGGGTAGTTTTATCGTTAAAGGCGATACCGTTACCATATATCCGCCTTACACAGACCGATATTTTAGAATTAATTTTTGGGGTGATGAAGTGGACGAGATTGAAGTTATCCACGCAGAAACCGGTGAATTAATCGAAACAACCGAGCAATTGGATATTTATCCTGCCAATTTATTTGTAACCTCGCCAAATATGCTCAACGATGCTATAAAAAATATCAGAATAGACCTAGGAAAACAAGTAGAATACTACAAAGAAATAGGTAAACATCTCGAAGCAAAACGTTTGCTCGAAAGGACAGAATTTGATTTGGAAATGATGAGTGAACTCGGCTATTGTTCCGGTATTGAAAACTATTCCCGTTATCTGGACGGTCGCGCAGCCGGAAGTCGTCCATTTTGCTTGCTCGACTATTTTCCAGATGATTATCTAATGGTCATCGATGAAAGCCACGTAACCATACCACAAGTACATGCTATGTACGGTGGCGACCGTTCCAGAAAGGAAGTTTTGGTAGAATACGGATTTAGATTGCCATCGGCAATGGATAACAGACCTTTGAAATTTGAAGAGTTTGAACAAATGCAAAATCAGGTTATTTATGCCAGCGCGACCCCTGCAGATTACGAATTACAAAAATCGGAAGGCATTATTGTAGAGCAAGTGATTCGTCCCACCGGATTATTAGATCCCATCATAGAAGTGCGTTCTGCCCAAAATCAAATTGATGATTTGCTGGATGAAATTCAAAAACGAACCGAAAAAGATGAACGGGTTTTGGTGACTACCTTAACCAAAAGAATGGCGGAAGAACTGACCAAATATTTAAGCAAAATAAATATTAGAAGTCGCTATATCCACTCGGATGTCGATACCTTGGAACGCGTAAATATTATGCACGATTTGCGAAAAGGTATGTTTGACGTTTTGGTTGGTGTAAATCTCCTTCGCGAAGGCTTGGATTTACCGGAAGTTTCACTTGTCGCCATTCTCGATGCTGACAAAGAAGGTTTTTTGCGTTCACATAGATCCTTGACACAAACTATTGGAAGGGCGGCAAGACATATCAATGGAACGGCTATTTTGTACGCCAATAAAATAACTAAAAGCATGCAACTGACCATCGATGAAACCAATAGACGACGCGAAAAACAAATCGCCTATAATCTAAAGCACCATATTACACCTACCGCTATTAAAAAAAGTTTGGAAAATATGATGAATCCAAATGA
This sequence comes from Bacteroidota bacterium, assembly GCA_024762835.1. Classification (GTDB taxonomy): domain Bacteria; phylum Bacteroidota; class Bacteroidia; order Bacteroidales; family M50B96; genus JANTGP01. Next base: position 325 of record JANTGP010000219.1, on the reverse strand, counting down.
AAGCAAAACATACGATTACGAAAAAGACTTGTTGAGTCATGTAGCTGAAAACAAAAGTGCTTATCAAAGTAAAGATGAAATCGATAAAGAAATTGCCGTATTGCGTAAAAAAATGGAAGCCGTCGCCAAAGAACTCGATTTCTTGGCAGCAGCAGCTTTTAGAGATCAAATCGAAGTATTAAAATCAGCGAAAAACAAGAAATAATATTAAGTCTTTAACTTTTTTGAAATCCGGCACTTCGATACAAATTTTCTTCCTTTCAGTCAGAAAATTCACTCAGTGACCTACGTTTTGTAATTATTAGCAGAGGTGGTCGAGTGATTC
>JANTGP010000218.1 GCA_024762835.1 Bacteroidota bacterium | reverse complement strand
TTGGTAATAGCATATTCCCATTTTGTAGGGTTGGTTTGTGTTCCTCCCGCAACAATAACAACGCCGTCATTCAGGCTAATTTTATTCGATATATCCATCATGTTTACGCTGCTGTTGTTGTACGAGTTGTTCCAAAGCAATGTACCGTTTTTATCGTATTTTATAACTAAAAAATCTTGATATGTTCCTGTTTGTGTACAAGTACCGCCAACATATACATTGTAATTTGCATCTATACAAATATCTGTTCCGGCATCGAGGTTTGAAGCCGTACCGTTAAATGTTTGTGCCCATTTCAAATTTCCGTTTTTGTCGTATTTTAAAACTACACAGTCGTTAAGATTGTTTGTGCTTGTGTAAACCGTTCCGGTTATATACACATTTCCACTATCACCGAAACAATTTGCAGAGGCACCGTCGTCCCCGTTTCCGGCTCCGGCATATTGTTGGGTCCAAAGTAAAACACCACGTGGGTCGTACTTAGTTAGCAAGATGTCGTAATCGCCTGAACCGTTAATAGTTGTTCCGCCAACATAGATGTTTTTAAATGCATCGGTTTCGGTAAACGATTTTACAAACATATTTTGTGTTCCGTTTGCTGTTGTCCATTCTTCAAAACAACAGGGTTTTGTGCTATTAGTGTATTGCAAAATGCAATAACGATTAATGAGCTGACTAAATTTTGTATCCTTCTTCTTATAAGCTATTATAAATTAAGATGTAAAATGAAAAAACTGTTTAATAAAAAGTGAAACTGTCTTTTATTTCCGGCTACTCTAAAAACTTAACCGATAAAAATCGGCTTAGAGCAGCCTCCTGTTTACATAGCTTATTCTTTTTTATTTCATAAATATACTTATTTGTAACGCTAAAACTACAAAAGTAAAGTACTTGTAATTTATTTAATTGCGTTAATACTTTTAATAATATGTGTTGTAAAACAATGTAATGATAGTTTCTATTACATTGTATTGTATTGTATTGTATTGTATTGTATTGTATTGTATTGTATTGTATTGTATTGAGCGTAGTCGAAATGCTCAACGAGGGTAAGGTTTACAGCCTGTTGCCGTATCCACCGGTAGCCGGACTTGTGTATTTGTACAGCGTGTTGCATTTATTGTATTGATTTGAGAAATCAAATGTAATAAATAATATTGAGAAAAACAAAGATGTTTTGACTTAGGCAATGTCATACAAGCCATTAGGTTAATATTATTATTCCTACAAGGACAGATAAACCAATAATATAATTTTTATGATTGTAAGCTAAGAATTACAATAATATATTGTAAATATTTAGTGACAATTAACCGCTAAAAAGTTTATAGACAGGGTATTGTTACTTAAAGCCACCGGGTCGGCCGGGACTACCAGGACTACCGCCTTTCCCACCCATTCCATTATTCTGGGATTCTTTTATCTTGTTGTATTTTGCAGAATTTGCAGGGTCGATCTCAACTAAAATCTGAATTACCCGTGATTGCTCGTCGGGGAATGATTGAGAGAATATCTTAACCAATTCGTCAGATTTAGCATCAAAAAATAATTGCATTAGGAAAGAGCCGGGTTTGTCTCGGTGTACAGCTTGTAACAGTCTCAAACTCTCAGCAATAACAGTTCTACCCTCTGAAACTTTCTTACTCATCACATCAAGACCTAAACGATGATACTGATAAATTGCTTCTCTGATTCCCGAATACCTGTCATTCATAACATTTTCAACTAACCAGTATCTGTTTTTTAAACTTTCGAAGGCTTTCCATCCTTTGTATTGCGATGTTTGAGATTTATTTACAATTGCCTCAGCTTTCTCAAAAAACGGGGTTCCTCCTTTCAGTCCAAAGCTATCATAATCAAAGCCCAATATAACATATGCATAATAGGCTAATATATTTATCAGATTTGAGTTTGTCCCTGTTTCGTTAAATTCTAATGGTTCGTATTCAACATATCTGATATGGAAATTGTTGTCTACATAATTTAACATAGTCGAGTTATATGAGGTATTGTAAATTGGTCGTCTTGATTGAACTTGAATCTTACCTTTGAACTCATCAACAGAAATTTCGTCGGTAATTGTAATCATTATATTACAATCAATTCGTTCTTCGGGTGAAAAAACATTATTTGTCCATTTCTTGTTATTAAAGAATTCATAAATCTCGCTTTGAAGGGTACGAAAGATTTGCTTATTAGTTCCTTGAACCTGATTTGACATTACTTGTACTTTGCAATCAAATTCTTGGGCATTCAGAATCCCGGGAACTAAAATAATAACTAGAAATAAAAATAAATATAATAGCTTTTTCATAAATATATCAGGTTCAGTCGTTAATCAATTCAACTATTTTTTCAACAATATCAATGGCAGCTTCCGCCTTAGTTTTTAACTTATAATTTTTGGTATTATTGTTTTTATCAATAATGCTAATTTTATTTGTGTCGTAACCAAAACCGGCACCTTTATCATTCAATGAGTTAAGAACTATAAAGTCAAGATTCTTTTCTTTCAGTTTTTTCTCTGCATATTCTTCTTCGTTGTTGGTTTCTAAAGCAAAGCCAACAAGTATTTGTCCCTGTTTTTTACTTTTCCCAAGACTTGCAGCAATATCCATTGTTGGGCTTAAAAGCAAAGAATAGTCTTCTTTACCACGCTTCACCTTACTTGTCTCAAAGTTTTTTGGTGTAAAATCAGCAACAGCAGCTGTCATAACAGCAGCTGTAACATTCTTAAATACCTTAATAGATTCGTCAAACATTTCCTTTGCCGACTGAACATCAATACGTTCAATATTAGGATGATTAACAGAAAGTGCAGTGGGGCCTGAAACAAGTTTCACATTACCACCCATGTTTGCAATGGCATTTGCAATGGCGTAACCCATTTTCCCTGTTGAGTAATTTCCAATAAACCGTACAGGGTCGATTTTTTCATAAGTTGGACCTGCCGTAACTAAAAAGGATTTTCCCGAAAGGGGGCCTTGCTCGAAATGTTCTTTTATAAGACTTACAATATTTTCAGGTTCTTCCATTCTACCTTTGCCTGATAATCCACTTGCCAGTTCACCACTGGCTGGTTCAATAATTGTATTCCGGCGAGTTCTCAGAATCTCTATATTATTTTGGCTTGCATCGTGCTTATACATATCAAGATCCATAGCCGGAGCAATAAATACCGGACACTTTGCAGAGAGGTATGTTGTAAGAAGCAGGTTATCAGCAATTCCGTTTGCCAGTTTTGCCAAGGTATTTGCAGAGCATGGTGCAATTAACATCAAATCTGCCCATAATCCCATATCAACATGACTGTGCCAGCTACCGTCGGTAGATTGAAAGAATTCACTTTGGACAGGTCGCCCCGAAAGGGCAGATAGGGTAACAGCTGTTATAAATTCTTTTCCTGCCTTTGTAATTATTACCTGAACTTCTGCACCTTCTTTCACAAGTAATCTGACAAGAATAGCTGCCTTATAAGCAGCTATACTCCCTGTGATTCCCAGAATTATTTTTTTACCTTTTAGCATAGGTGTTAAATTAGTGCAAGATATTTACATTTTACTTTTTAATTAGTAAGAAGGTGAATATCTATTTTGCATCCTCGTCAGGATTCCTATAATAAATTTCATTATTAATAAATTCCTCAGTTGCAATTAAGTTTGGTTTGGGCAACCTTTCATAGAATTTTGAAATTTCAATTTGTTCTCTATTTTCAAAAACCTCCTCAAGGTTATCTGTAAATGATGCAAATTCTTCTAATTTAGAGCTTAACTCTTCTTTTAACTCACGATTAATCTGGTTTGCTCTCTTTGAAATTATTACTATCGTTTCGTAGATATTCTTTGTGTCAATATCTAACTTGTCAAGGTCACGAGTGATAGTTGAAGGAGCTGCAGTTGTTTTTTTATAATCCATATTAGTTAATTAGGTACTTGTTAATCGATTTAACAATTAATTATTCTCTTTGTTTATATAATTTTTAAAGCTTCTTTTGATTTTGTGTTAATCTTATATGCGGCTTTAGTCCATTTACTGTCAGGGTAATGCTTTATGAACTCTTTATATTCGCTTAAAGCTGCCTCGTATCTTTCTGTTTCTTTTGATTTAATACTATTTGCTGCCAATTGATATTTTGAATCAAGAATCAGGAACATTATTTCTTCTCTGTATTTTGTATCGGGATATTCTTTCAAGCTAATTTGTAAAGCAACAATGGCGGCTTTATAATTTCCCAAGTTATAATATAATTTTGCACTGTTAAATGACTTTGTTTCAAGCTTGGCATAAAGTTTATCTATTATCTCATTTGCTTCATTTATTTTGTCGCTGTCAGGATGTTTATTAATAAATGCCTGCATCTCTTCAATTGCTTTCATTGAGTATGTTTGGTCAAGGCTGGGGGCAGGGGAGTCGAGATAATAGCAATAAGCACTTAAATATTCTGCTTCTTCGCGATGTTTGCTTAATGGAAAAGTGCTTACAAAGCTTCTAAAATAGTGTCCGGCAAGAATGTAATCTTCTTGACCATAATTGCAATATGCATAATAGTAATAAATCTCTTCGGCTTTGGCTGTACCTTTATATACGGTAAGTAGCTCCTCGAAAAGAGTTATTGCATGGGCATAATCTTCCTTATCGTAATATTCTTTTGCCTTTTCATACTTCAGTTCATAATCAGAGCTCTTAAGCAACTTCTGATAATCACTGCATGAAGCAGAAAAAATCATTAGAATCATAAAAATGACAGTTATTATTTTGGTTTTTTGAAACATGGTGCAAAGATACTGTTTTATTAATAATCTTAAACTTTTTTTATTCTAATTTATTATAAAAAATTGATAATGAGATTTTACTAAAATAATACGACTTGAAGACATAATTATATAGGCAGTAAGATTTTTAGTATTATCATTG
>JANTGP010000217.1 GCA_024762835.1 Bacteroidota bacterium | reverse complement strand
TTTTGTTTTTCGACCCAAGGCGTTGCCTTTGGGATGAAATCAGTTGCCCTTTCAGGGCGGTTTCTTTATGATTTCTCAATAACGATGTTGTTGATTAATAAAAACGATGTTTCTTAAATGCTTAATTGTCATGTTTACAACTAATTGCGGCATGCGCTATGAGCCGTTGTTGGCAGTTCGTTGATTTTATTAGTTACATTCTAATTATTCGATATTCAATGCTGTGTTCTTCTAATAGTTTTTTAATGTCGCTGATTCTTTCTTCTCGCTGTTTTGTTTTCTTTCTATATGTATTGGCAATTAAAAGTTTCGGTGTTGTATTCACATTTAATTTTGTATTACTAAATGTTGTTAGTCCCAGCATTTGTTTAATCTCTATAAGTGTCTCATAGTAATTCTTAATATCTGTTTCATAGTTATTTATGAATGATTGGTATTTTTTCATTTGTTCAATAATTTCCGGGGTCTTTCTATTCCTTTTTTTATCATTTCTTAATCGACTGTCAAAAATCCCTTTTAACTCAACAAATGATAATTCATCACCTAACAATTCAATTAAATCAATTCTTAATTTTCCTATTTCAGGGTCTTTATTGAATTGCAATTCAGAATCAATATAATTCTTACTTTCTGTTATCAATTTTCCCTGAATCCATTTCTCAGCTGGTCTTTCATTGTCATTTCGTCGTAAGTATTCTTTTTTAATATTCTCTTTGATTTTTTCAACTTCGTTTTTTGTGAGTTTTGATAGATTGATTTGCTCGTATTCAAATTTATCACTTCCTTTTTTTGTTTTTCCACGAGGTTTATTATCTCCTAAATACTTTTGGTGGGTTTTAGCTACAAATCCTTTTTTATATTCAATTTTGGCAACTGAACCACCAAAATAATACACATTTAATGAGTCCTCCTTGCGTATATCTATATACAAATCTTTATCTTTTCTGAATAGAGTCCACCAGCCAGGTTGTTGAATTCCTATTTCTTTAAAAACCTTTGCATTTGGATTAAGAGACAATAAAGTGTTTTGTGATTTCATTTTCGTAATTATTGATTATTTTAAGATTTCTTTTACAATGACCGCGAACTTAATTTATAAATAATCAATGAAATTAGTCGATAATCAATTTTTTGAAAAAGCTTAAATTATCTGTCTCAATTTTTATGAAATAAAGGCCGGCAGGTATTGCTTCAATGTTAAGGGTAAGCGTACCTGATGACAACTTATTTTTCTGCAATACCAAAGCTCCTTCGCTATTATAAATCTTTACAAGAATATTACTTCGATTGGCAAAAGGATAAGAAACCGAAACAACACTACTTGCCGGATTTGGAAAAACAGAAATTCCCTCAATCACGTTCTCAGAGATACTATTTGTTGTGTCTTCCATAGTTGTAAACATCCAGAAGGTTGACCAATCACTCGGACTTATGGTGTTGCTTGTTGCTCTAACATGCCAGAAATAAGTTGTTTCAGCTTCCAGCAATGGGAAAATAAAATATGTATTTGTAGTTGCTTCTGTAACAAGGCCAAGAGTAAAATTCATATCCTGTGCAATTTCAACTTCGTATCCATCAGCAAAATTAACAGCTTGCCAGGTTAATGTCAGGTCGTTAAAAACATTACCCGATGAATTATTCTCAGGGCTTACGAGAACAGGAATATCCAACATTTCCTGAGTAGAGAAACTCCACACATCAGACCATTCACTATCTTCAATTGTATCATTCATTGCCATAACTTTCCAATAATAAGTTGTTTCGGCACTTAAGCCATAAACAGTTAAATCAGAGAAGCTAACGATTTCAGTCACTACATCAAAAAGGAAATTGTCATAGCTTGAGTACATAATCTTATATGTCTGAGCATGATAAACATCTTGCCAATCAAAAAGCAGATTATCAACCACATTACCGCTGCTACTATCGGGCGGCGATATTAATACAGGTATCTGAAGAACCTCATGAGTTGTTGTAAAATGGTAAGGGCTTGTCCACTCGGAGAATAAATTACCATCCAAACAACGAACCCTCCAATAATAAGTTGTCTCATAATCTAAGCCTGAGATAGGTACTTCAGAAAGGGTGGTAAAACCGGAAACCGGATTGTCAAAGTTTGCGTTATTTGAATACTCATAAAAATATTCTGTTGCGGTTGTTACATCAGACCAATCTAAAGTAGGACTTAATTCCACATCTTGCTGACTTTGCAAAGGAGTAAATAAAACCGGAGTAGCAGGCAAAACCAAAGAGCTTCCACCGGTACTGAACCAATGCTCTGACCATTTACTTGTATCAATCTCATTTATTGCACGAACTCTCCAAAAGTAAAACTTGTCCGATTCGAGTGTATCGGTTGTAAACTCAGTATCGGGGCCACCTGCAACAGCTGAAATGTAATTAAAGGATTGTTGTAAAAGGAAAGTGGTGTTAAACATGTTTGATGTGTCAATCTCCAGTTGATATTCGGCTACACCTTCGTGATACCACCAATCAAGATAAACACCTGTAACATCCTGATTTAATGCTCCGTCAACCGGCGTAAACAAACCAACCTCATCGTAAGTATAAAAATTACGGGTTTCACTCCATTCTGAAGTATCAACTGCATTTATTCCTTGTACGTGCCAATAATAATTAGTACCGAAATACAGATTACTGAAATGCTTCTCTGATAAAGAATAAACATTAGCTGTTGTATAATAGTTAGAATTAAAGTTTGCCGAGGTATCAAGTTCAATCTTGTAATATTCAACACCATCAAAATCTTGCCAATCTAAATCAAGCGAAGTAAACACATTTGCCGACGAAAAAGGAGCTGTCAGCTGAATAGTATCACCTGTTTGAAAAACCCATGCATTCGTCCAATCGGTTGTATCAACAGCATTACGGACTCTCACACGCCAATAATACACTGATGAAAACTTCAAAGGTTCAATCAGCATATGAGTATCGTCATTATTATCTTGTTCATTTATATATACAGTTTCGCCTGAAATTAAATCGGGGCTGTTGAAGGCAGGTGAAATATCAACTTGATAATCATAGAAATCAACTCCTACGCTTGCCAGCCAATCAATATCAACAGCACATTCTTGCAAGGAGTTATATGCAGGTGCATTTAACACGGCATGGTCAATAGTTACAAAACTACCATCGGACCAAGCCGATGTATCAACACTATTGTGTGACCTTACTTGCCAATAATATTGGGTTCCGAAAAACAAATCATCAATAAAAGCCTCAGTATCTGTATTTCCGCTATTGTTAGCGATAAACGAGTCTGAGCCCATAATCAAAGCCGGTGATGAGAAACTTAAGCTGGTATCAACTCTGTAATCATAATATTCCGCACCATCAAAAGCTTGCCAATCGAGTAAGACCCCTGTAAATGTCTGTGTATTACCCAAAGGCGAATCAACAATTATATTTTCTTTTGTCACAAAGCTTCTCATCACCCATTGTGAAGAGTCGATGCTATTTCTTGCTCTGACACGCCAATAATATGTTGTACCATACCTAAGATTATCTAATAATTCTTCTGTATCAGCAAAACCACTTAACACACTTAGGTATTCATTATAACCTGATTGCAAAACCGGCGAATTAAAATCAGTAGTGGTATCAAGCTGAAAGTCGTAAAAATTCACACCCGGTATAGAGTTCCAATCCAGGTTTACCGAGACATAATTCTGGCTTGCTTCAGCCGGCGATACAAGCTCAATATAACCAGCTGTATTCACTGTCCAAACACTTGACCAAGCCGAGGTGTCGTTTACAATATAGGCCCTGACTCGCCAAAAGTACTCTTTACCAAAATACAACTGGTTCATTAATAAATGAGCATCGCTATATCCGGTTGGATCAATGTAAATTATAGTTGTATCAAATAAAATGCTTGAGCTGAATGACGAAACAGTATCAATCTGAAACTGATACGCAAGAGAATTATTTACAGCTGTCCAGACAAATTCTGACTCATTCCAGATATCACTATTATTTGCAGGCGATGTTTGGCTTGGGGTATTCCATGCAAGTGAGATTTTTAATGAGAAAAGTACGAATAGGGATATTAAAAAAATCTGGCGTAATACTTTTTCTTTCATGATATTCCGGATTAACAATTAAGTAATCTTCAAAAATAGAGTATTGATTATAAAAATACGAATAATATTTAATGTAATTATCAACAATATAATCATTATGCACGGGACATATAGTTTGCGAATGAGTTAAACATACTGTAATTGAGAGAATATAGATATTTCTTAGATATGATAAATTCAATTTTTTGTTTCTGTTAGAGTGAGGGTTACAAACTCTCATGAGCGGAACAGAGAAGTTTTGTCAGAAGACAAAACGGAGATGGAGCAATTTAAGCTTTTGAAACAGCTTGATGTTTACCAAAAAACGCATGAAAGATTTTCTGGACAGTAAGATAAATTTGAGCCAATAAAAAAGCCCGGACTTGCTGGGCTTTATTTTATTTAGTTATTTTGCTTGTTAATTCTTCAATACTAAACCATTTTATATCTCTAATTTCTTCAACCGTTACATCAGGCTGTGTAGAAATACCTTTAAAACATATTACTGGCAATATAGTCTGGTTTGCTGGGTGTTCTTTCTCTCCATTTAGTTCAATATCATGATTGATTGAAGCTAAGATTTTAATCACTCCATTTTCATTCTTTAAAAATAATCCTGTTATATCCCAAGGATACCCCCAGTAAATCTTTTTTGCTTGAGAGGATTCTGTTATTATAGGATTGATATAAAACAGAAGTTCATCCTTTTTATTCTCAAAGTTTTGGTCGTAAAAGGCATAATCAATTCCATCAGAATAACCATAAGCAGAGAAAATTTCTGGCTCTTTATCAATATCTAAATTTACGAACCAATAATAATCATAATCAGCACCCCATCGATATTTTATTTTAACTATCTTATAATCGTGGTCAACCCATATTTCTTTAATATCTCCTTTGTCTGTATTATCCGATTTAACCTTACAAATAAA
>JANTGP010000216.1 GCA_024762835.1 Bacteroidota bacterium | reverse complement strand
TAATTTTTCAAAAAAAATATCTATATTTACTGATTAATGAGTACATACTCAAGAGTTTGACTATGTTTATAGAATTACAACAACAATAACCAACGCATAGGCTTTTAAGGGCTTAGGTTATAAAAGGATATTACCATGAGAAAAACTACACAGTTATTTTCGCTAAGTAAGCGATTTTATTTATTTATTTTACTTATTGTGCTTTCTTCAAATACTATTTCAGCACAATTTGAGAATAGTGACTACAGAATTTACTATACGCCTGAAAATTTAGGTGTTGGTGGTGGCATCAATGATTCTTATGATGAGATATCTGTTCAAGCCAAAAAAAACAGTCTTAAATCTTTAAAAATTAAATTTGATTTACCCGATGGCGTGAATTATGTACCCGGTTCCGTAGTGATAACGGATAATAATAACGGTACAGGTAACTATGTTGTTTCTGAATTTGATATTTCAAATTTGAACTTTGTTACTTTTACGCTTTATAATACGGCTTCAAATAGTAATTGGGGCTTAGGTGATTATGTTAAGTTTAATTTTAAGCGAACTGCCAGTTGTGCTGCGGTTACATATAAAGAATCAGGTGGGGTATTCAAAGACATTGCTGCCATTGAATATGAAGATACCAATATTGGTTTGTTATCTGAAACAGATACCGATGTATCAACAGGTAATTATGAACTATTAGCCGCTTCATTATCGGTTGCGGATATTTCCCCTTTGGATGGTGTTGTGGGTGGCGGTTTTTTACATACACGTGATGTTGCGGTAGTTAATGGTGGAAATGCCGGAACTGATTTGGCGACACATACAGTTGATTTAGAATCAAGCATATCAAATTATGCTTTATACTATAATGGGACCTTACTAGTGCCGGATGCTGCTTCAACGGCTACACATCTTATATATAATATCGATATGAGTGTAGCCCCCTATAATGTAGCAACAGCTACTGAAGATGGTGATGGAGTGTTTGAGGACGGAGAACAATTGGTTTTCACGGAATCTTTTGAATTAACAGACTGTAATGCATCTAATATTTACCACCAAGCTTCTTGGGATTGTCAAACATCTCAATTGGTGTCGGGAAATGTTTTGTTTGGGGTCAGTAACCCCGATTTAGCGGTATCTATTTTAGAAAATGCACATGATATTTGTGGTACCAATCATATTAAAATTAAAGTTGAAAATGTTGGCACGGGTATTACGGCTTGGGCAAAAAATGTTTTGTTGAATTTAGGACTTGGTTCAAATAATAATTTATTAAATATAGGATACGGCAATAACAATCGCTGGGCTTTTGATTATCAGAATACCAAACAAGTTAGTAATTTCACGATTAATGGGGTACCTTTCACCATGGATCACTGGGCTAGTACGAATTATGCTTCTAGGGGTTCGGGGTATACATATGCCATTCTGCCGGATACACATACTAGTGATTTTGATGGAGCCGGTGGTTTTTCTGATGTTGATGATGATGGATTTTATGATGATATTGCACCCGGTGACAGTGTTATTTTTGAATATGATTATAATGTTGCTCCACGAGATAATTGTGGACAAGGAAGATATGATTATGTGGGTTGGGAACATATTATGTTTAATGCATTAAGTAAAACGCAATGTGATGTAACCAACGAAGTAAAAGGCGTGGATTTGGAATATAAAAACCTTATTCGCGATTATTATAATTCCACCTTACTTGATTCTGATACGGATGTTACCGATGGTAATCCTTTTGAAGTAGCGATTGCTCCACATTTATACACCTCTTTTACGCTTAATGGACATGCTATGTTGGACAATAGTACTGATTCGGAACTTACCATTAAAATAACAGTTCCGGATGGTGTGTCACTAGATGGTGCTCCTGCGGGATATACACAGGTGGGAAATGATATTTATTGGTCAACGACAGATTTGCGGAGTTGGTATATGTTGTATGATGGCGTAGATCTAAATACGAGATTTTTACATTTTCCTTTGGTGTTGGATTGTCCTACATATAGTGCAGCCGGTGGCGGTAGAACATTTACCATTAATTATCAAACCAATTTAAAACTTAAAGATGCAAGTGGTAATGTTTGTTTTGACCAAGATATACATTGTGGTAGTTTTGCGCCCATCGTTCAGCACGGATGTACACCTGGATGTACGGGGCCGGCAACTACCTCTTTTGATGCACACCGTACTACGCCGGGCTGGACGGATAATACAATGTCCACACTTGTAGATTTAAACAATGCAGCTGCTATGGGTTATTCGCTAAATAACTATTTGGCAGGTGATGAAATGCAAATAGATATTACTGGTGCGATGCATGGATCCGCATTTGACAATCTATACCTTGATATGACTTATACGACGGAGAACTTTGCGCTTGGTGCAGATGTTTTGCAATTTATTTCAGGGACGATTTATTATCACGATCATTCTGCCGGTACAGATACGCCGGTGCAAACATTATCAGCTCCTTCAATTTCTTCTTCCGGTGATAATCATACGGCAAATTTTGATTTATCTTCTACGCTGTCGGACCTTGGTGGCATGGTTCATAATAATGATAGATTCTATATGGAACTTCATTATCGGATAAATAAACATCTTAACTCTGTTGCTTTACGTGAACTTACCAATTTTAGAGGACGTTTTTACTCGATAAATGTACTGGGAGATGAGGTTTCTTGTGATGATTGGGGTGATAGCGCCAAATATACGGAGGTCGATGTAGCTTACACGGCACGTCGTATGTATCCTGATTATGATTCTTTTAAAAATTGTGAACAAAAATGGCTACGTTTGTTATCAGGTATTTACTCTAATCCGGGTGATATTCATCCTGAAGAATTTAGACCGACGTATAGATGGAATTACACCGAAATTACCCTACCCGATGGTATAGATTTAGTTGATGCTCGCTGGCAAGGTTATTATTTAAGTAATGGCGATATCTCTGTAACACAGACCGGAAATGTATATAAATTTGAACCGGTTAATGTAAAACTTGTGGACCATAGGACAACAACTTGGCCAAGTTTTTATTTTAAAGTAAAAGGTAATTGTAATGCCGATGAGTTAAATACATTGCCGGCAACTTCATCTATGAATGAATACCAGTATTTAACGGGACAAGAAGAAGAAGTTGTACAATCGCGTACCAATCACTTTTACTACTATAAACCAACATTTATTTTACAACCTGCCAGTTCTTCTATTTTGGTAGGTGATTCGCCGATTGCTAATTTTGATCTAAATGTGATTAATACCTCTGATGGTGGTGTTAATTACAATTGGATTTTAGTTGATAATAACAATATCAATGTCATTGGTGCCGAAGATATTACCGGTGCACCGGTAGCCTTAAATGTGGTGCAAAATGGCGGACAGACATGGGTTGAAATCGGAAACTTGGATAGTCAAGAAAGTAAAAATATCAGAATTAAAGCCACTTATAATACTTGTACGGATCAGGTTGTTAATTTTTCTTTGGGCTCTGATTGTGATGCATATCCCAGTCCTTCAGAGTATTTAAATATAGAAAATGCTTGTTATGTCTACACCACACAAATTACCTTACAAACTTCTTTGGCTGAAATTCAAGGACAAATAATTGAAGAACCTAATGCACCTGTTACCAATTGTACGCCTTTTGATCTTAAATTAGAAGTAAATTCTGCACAAATAGGAACACTGGTAGATCCCCATGTTCAAATAACCATTCCGGGCGGTGTTGGAAATTTGGATATCAATAGTGTACAGATAGAATATCCAGCAAATTCAGGTAATTTTGAATCATTAACTTTACCTTTGACTCAGGTAAATGCCAATACATATAACATCCCTGTTTCGCATTCTGCATTGGTGCCTTACGGTGGTTTGCCGGGAACTGGCGAAGTGGGTTCCGATGTAAATAACAGGAAGGCAATTGTTGCAATGAATGTTCAAACAAATTGTGATTTTATTTCTAACTCTTCTATTAAACTTAAATTTTTTGCAAACAAACCTTGTGGTGACCCGGCAGTTGGTAATGGCACACAAACCTACACTAATCCTGTGTTAATTGATGGTTTAGAACCGCCTTATGATGCTTTTTCAGCGGTTTACTTGCCAAATGCAGCTGATCCAGACGGTGCGCATATAGATGGTTGTAATACTACGGAACAAATAAGAATTACGACTGAAATTTCGGATATTATTGGACAAACTTCTACAACAGGAACTCAGGATTATGGAAGAGTAGATTTGCCTGTCGGAATAACATATGTCAGTGGTACTTTTGCCAGTACAGGTGCTAATCCCGTTACCTTAGATAGTAGTGGTACGGATTTCTTGCTTATTAAATACCCGGCAGGTATGCAAGACAATGATACTACTGAATTTACCTTTGATGTGATAACTTCCAATTCGAGTTGTAGTGAAAATGTAAGGCTTGAATTTAACAATTATGTCCTGTCGAATTCTAATTGTGGTGGCACAGCTTGTGCCAATAGTCAAATAGCAACCGGAAGTACCTATAGCATTCTAGATGTGCTGAAACCTGATATTGTTGATGCAGGTGGAAATTCGGCAGTAGCTTTGGTAACAAGTTTGGATGTAGATTTTACCGTCAATGTGTCTTTGACCAATAACAGTTCTATTGATGCCTCTACAGGTTATACATATAATATATACTGTGCAGATGCCTCTGGAAACCCAAATGGATCAAGTTTATATTCCGGCACTTTATCAAGCGCGATTAATGCAGGTGACACACAAGATTTTCTTATTCGTTTTACAATACCAAGTGTTTGCAGTCCTAATGATGGTCTGGTCTTTGTAATGACGCCCGGTACTGCGAATTGTATGTGTGATGATTTGCAGATTGTCATTCCTTTAAATATTTTATCAGATCCCGATCATGATAATGACGGAATTACAGATTCTATTGATATTGATGATGACAATGATGGCATACTTGATGTAGATGAAAATACGTCCGGCGTTGACCCGTTAACAGATAACGACGGTGACGGTATTCCGGTTTATCTAGATGATG
>JANTGP010000215.1 GCA_024762835.1 Bacteroidota bacterium | reverse complement strand
ACAAATGTAAAATAAGTTCATTTAAAGAATAAAAAATGTTATTAACAGAAAGTTTAAAATATTAAACTTAGTGTCAACCTTATTTATGAATGGTCAAATTTTAAATCTTTAATTTTGAATTTTAAATCGCTTTCATCCTTTACCACTCAAAACTCAAAACTAACTTTAATACTTTATCGTTTTCTTATTCAGGATGGCACCGTTTTCTAAAGTAACTTCAAAAATGAGCACCGTACCTTGTTTGATATTTTCAGTTTGCACATTAAAACTCTGCTTATTTGGGTGTTGATTTAAAATCATTCTACCCAACATATCGTAAACTTTTAAGTGATTGACTACCTTACTGGCATTGATATTAAATCCGTTATCTGCATTGGTAATACTAAAGTCATTATCTTTAACAAAATCGTCTACTCCTAAAGCAGCTGTGGCAAACTGAAGTGTAAAACGATCAGGGAAATTTCCTGCTTCTTTTTGTTCAAAAGAATAAGGGCCTTCTTTTAAGTTATGAGTGATTCCTAATTTATTATCTACCAAATAAACATCTGCATCTTTAAGTTGACCTTCAATCTGATCAATATTAATTGAAATTGTTCTTGGAGCCCCCTTGGTATCAAAACCTAAAGCAACCATTTTATCTGATGTAAACTTACTGAGCCCTTGAATAGCAAATTTCTCATTTTTAATTGTGGAATAAAAATTAATAGGATTATTAGATTTTAACTGTTTTCCGTCAAAGAAAATATCTATTTCATCCGTAGCATTCTCAAAGAAACCAATTAAAATCTGTTTAAATCCATTTTTATCCGTTGTCATATTTAACCAGATTCTATCCCTTTCGTTTTTGGCAGATTTCTTTTTATCTATTCCTTGTTTAAAGAAAACTGGAATACTATCAACAACGCGGTCATCATTTTCAAAATTAATCTGACCATTACCAGTGGCTATCGTTCTTACCATAAATCCCTGACTACTGGCCAAATAGCCATTGGGTTTTGCACCACCACTTCCAGCAGCAACACCACCACTACCTACAACATACTTTGCATAATCCGCATTAACAAAATCTCCGGAATCTTCACCTGAAATTGGAGTATTATGTGTCCAAAGGTAGATTGTTTTCTCTAAATTATTATTTTGCTCATCCGTAAGAAAAGGGTCTATTGATATTGTTGAAGGATAAGGGTTTCCTGCCAAATTCATATTGTTGTTATCATTACTACCAGTATCAGGGGTTCCTGTATAATGAACTGTAAAACTTATAGACCCATTATTAGGTTTTCCGGCAAAACTAATTAATTGTTCCCCAGTTGAATATCCTTCTACTGCATACCCTCTACCTTTTTCCATTCCTCCCGAAGCAACAAACCAATGTTTATAATCAGTACCTGCCCATGTTTGATTTATATCGGCAGGATTGAGATAAAAAATTCTGGAAGGATCAACTCCTTTATCTACAAATACACGTTCTATGGTTTCATTTTCAACAGGAGATGACCAGTACGTATTATCATGAATATTTAAGAGCGGGACGGATTTCTCATTTTTAGTTATAACACCAGTTATATTCGCTACTGGGTCTATAGTAACTAAGGATTCCTCATCGCCAAGTACTAAAGAACCATTACTATTAATAGTCAATTCTTTTTCAACTATGATATAATTTTGTGTACCCTGATCAAAATTCACATCCGAATTTATTGTTAAACTACAGGATTCTATGCTTCCATTCGAAGATGCATATGGAGATTCAATGACCACATTTCTAGTCCTATCCGGCAACATATTTTCCCAATTACCACTTATCCAGGTAGTTGAACCTATTGCTTGCGTACCTATAGCAATATTTGAATCTACATTAGCTATATTTACCTCTCCTTCTATGGATAATTCAATCCATTCTGAACTTACATAATCCGGATTAGGTAATTCGCTACTGCAGCCACCACGTATAAAAGAGGTTTCTCCACCCCATCGATTATTTGGATCTAAAGAACCAATCATATCCACTCTGTTAGTGTACGAAGTAGCATCATCTGTAGTGGAAAGAAGAATCACGTCATTTCCAGTAAAATCACAAACAGCAGTAGGAATGATTGTTACATTGGGGTTGATATGAGCACTAGTTGGCATAACAGGATTTTGATTACTAAAAAGAATAACTTCGCCAGGAGCTATATCAGGAATTGCCAACGAAACAGGCGTTTGATTCTCAATATCAACCAGCTGGTTGTTATCAAAAAGTGCTAAAAAATACGTTCCTGCTGAAATTTGATTATCTGAAATATTCTTGATTTCTATCCATTTACTCTTAGTATTCCCTTCATAATATTGCGTGATCATGATATCTTGCGGAACTGTACTCTCCCCTGTAATATTAAACTGATAGGGATCTTTATTAGTACCTGGGTCTGAATTTGAAATCTGAACTAACCCTTTATAAGTACCGGAAACTGTAGGAGCAAACTGAACATCAAAACTAGTAGTTGCACCATTCGCTAATGTAATGGGTAAATCAGGAGTATTTACAATACTAAACTCTGTATCCAAAATAATATTGATATTTGTTATCTCCAGTTCTCCGGGTCCGTCATTAACTATAGTAAATGTATTTGTTTTTGTATCACCATTAATAATTGTTCCAAAATCCGTTCCATCAGCTAGAATCGATGTATTTGTAGCGTCACCTTCAATTAGTAAGGGTGGATTACCTCCTTCTACGTGAATACTTCCGTCAACTGCTACACCTATACCTTCGGCAGTAAGATTTATAAAATATGGATTTTCATCTGCGTCATTACTAGAAATAATTATTTGAGCAGTTTGAACACCAAGAGCATTGTCTGCAGTAAAAGTCACATCGAAACTAGTAGGAGGACCACCAGGAACAATAGTTGGGTTAATATAACTTGGATCTTGACTAAAACCTGCCGTTCCGTTTGTAGTACCACTATAAATAGTCAAATCACTATCCCCTAAATTTTCTATAGTAAACGTTTTAGTAACTGGAGAGCCAATAGCTACTTGTCCAAAATCGGTACCATCTGTAATAATCGGTGTATTTCCACTCGGTATGGAAATGTTATTACCGGTTACGTTAATTTCGGGACCGGGAGCCTGCGTAGATTCAGCTTGTATATTAAAAGTATAAGAAGCTTCATCAGGGTCATTACTTTCAACTGTAATAACAGCCGTACGGATACCTAGAGAATTTGCGTTAAAAGTCACATCGAAACTAGTAGGAGGACCACCAACAGCAACAGGAGTAGTTGGTAATCCAGAAACAGTGAAATCCGATGCATTGGTACCAATTATTGAAACTAAATCGGGATTACCCGTTAAATCTAAGACGTCATCACCCTGATTTTCAATAGTAAAGGTTTTAGTAATGCTTGTTCCGGAAGCTGTTTGACCGAAGGCTGTATCATCACTTGTACTTGGAGTATTGGTGCCATTTCCGGGAATATCAATTCCTAAACCTGTAATATTAATATCGGGTCCTGGAGCTGCTGGTGGAGCAGGAACATCAATAGTCCATCCTTTGGCTATTAGATTGTTGTATGCTGTGTATGAGGTTGAGGTAAGGGAGCCTGGGTTACCTGCCAACATAATATGATCAGGATTAAGATCCGGCGTAGGTGGATTGTTAATACCGTTTTGATCGAGATCTATTAATACTTGATCTAATACTGCTGAGGGAAACTGGGAATCAGTCAGATCTAATGTGTATATTAATGGATTCTGTAAAAGACTACTGATACTACTAATATTCGTATTTGATACAAATAAACTATACAAATTAGGATTATTTGAAATGTCAAAATAAGTTTGATCTGATAATTGTGTATTATCACCATGAATCAACAATCTTTTTAAATTAATGTTTTGTGAAATATCAATGGAATCCAAACTGGATTCTGCCGGATACAACCTTTCTAAAGCATCTGCATTGGCAATATCTATTTGAAAAATGTCCGACGGATTATGGACAGAAGGTGTACCAATATATAAAGACATTTCTGTTAAATGATCAAATCCATCTTCACTAGTTATGGTAATCGATATGGGGTCATTATTGGCATTCGAGCTAAAATCAAAAATAGGTCTGTCATCATCAAATTCTTGAATTAAAGTTCCTGTATTTTCAAATTCGGCTTTCCAATGCAAAGTCAATCCACCATCATTTTTCATCCTACCTAATTGCCATACAGAATTATTTGATGTAGTTTTAAGCGTAATCGTTTCTATATTGGGAACAGGTGCGGGTACATCAATTGTCCATCCTTTAGCAATCAAATTATTATAAGCGGTTAAAGAGGCAGAAGAAATCGGCTTGGTATTTCCGTCAACCTTTAGATTTCCTCCCGTTTGACCGTGTGCATCTAGATCAATAAGAACCTGGTTCAAGGCATCCGTTGTTAGTCTTGCATGATCAATAATAACTGAAGTGAGCAATGGGTTATTAGAGAAATCTACAGAATTGATACCTGATACATCAATTTGAATTGAGGTTAATTTTGTATTGAAGGAAGTATTTAAAGTTTGGCCTAATAATTGTCGATGCCCTCTTATATTTAATGTTTCTAATTCTGTGTTTGCAGATACATCTAGAGAACTTAAATAATTATATCGCATATTCAATAAAGTCAGTAGTTTTGCCTGACTTACATCAATTGCAGTTATATCGCTACCTGTCCCATTATCATTCCAAAAATCTAAAGCTGTCAATCCATCAAATCCATCACTGCTTGTTACAGTAATATTAATATCACTACCATCATTAGCACTAAAATCAAAAGTCGGATCATTTTCATCCTGTGTCAAAGTTCCTATTAAAGCATTTGTAGCCTCCCAATGTAAGGTAGCCCCAGTCTTGGTTACCAATTGTGGTGACCAATTCGTGCTACTAGAAGTTGTTATTAAGGTAATTTGCCCCTGTGCTAAAAAGGTAGCAAAGATCATAATGAGCGGGAATAGTATCTTTTTTTTCATAACAATTTAATTTAAATTAAGCGCTAACTTTTAAAACCCAAAATACTACTATTTAGTAAAAATAGTAGTATTTTGAGTAATAAATATTTTAATTATATCTTTTAGTATTTAAT
>JANTGP010000214.1 GCA_024762835.1 Bacteroidota bacterium | reverse complement strand
ATTGGGATTGGGTTTGCGTTATTTACTGCAAGTTTTAATTATTATATTTTCTTATATAAGAATAAGAAGTAATGTATGCTTACTTATGTTCAAAAAACTAAATACCCCTCTAAATTAAATTCAGAGGGGTATGTTAAAAGCTTTTGTTTTTTTTACTCTATTCAATAATAAAGCGTTTTGTAATAATCTTTGTTTTGCTTAATAATTGAACAAAATACACACCTGAAGGTAAGTGTTTTAAATCAAGATAAATTGATTTGTTTTCTGAAATAACTTTCTTTGTAAATAAATTATTCCCCAAGATGTCATTTATCATTATTACATCAGCCTGAAATTTATCTTCTTTAATATTTAGAATAAATTCACCATTGTTTGGATTAGGGATAATTTGTATATCATTATCTGATTCAATTTTTTCAATACCAATTGCATTTAGTACCGAAATTGTAATATGGTCGGTATTATTATTCTCGTTGGATTCTTCAATAGTATTATCAGCATCAGCGGCAAAAAACAGATAGTAATTTCCTAAATCTGTCTCATGTGGAATGGTAATATCAAAAGAAAGATTTTCATCTGAACCTGTAACAATACTTGAGAAATTCTCAGTATGTAATAAAATATCTGAAGAAATATCGAGGCTTGAATTTGCTGATAAGTAAACATTTAATTCCCCTGCAGGGGAATTAAGATATCCATTACTTAAAATGGTGCAACTTGCATTGGTGATTTCGCCGGCATGAATGCTTGTTGAATCTACCGCAGCATTATCAACCGACATATCGGGTAATTCGGCTACAATAGTTATTGCTTTATATGATGAATTATTATTCTCATTACTTTCATAAATCTCATTATTAGCATCAACTCTAAAAAGAAGATAATTAATGCCGAGTGCCGAGCCAACAGGAATTACAACATTCTTGTCAACTGTTATTTGCTGTAAGTTACTAAGAGAATCAACAAGTACGGAATCAAGAAAAACGTCATTTATATCAAGTAGTATGTTGCTGGATAAGTATATTTTTAGTTGGTTTTCACCGGCTACACTTTGCCCTAAATTCTTAATTACCGAATGAGTTGTAATCTCTCCTCCGGGAATTGTTGATGATATTGAAACTGTGTTACTTATAATATCAAGATCAGCAGGAACTTGAATTACATGAATATAATCGGGAAGAGTTAGAGTATCGTAGCCATAATCGTTCCAGGCAATAAGTGTAACATCAAAATAGCCCAGAGTATCGTATGTAACATTATATGGATTTTGCTCTAATGACGAGTCAGTTTGTGCCGCTTCAAAATGCCATTTCCAATGATGCGGGTTTTCAATTGACATATCAGTAAAATTTATATCTTGCCCGTAATAAACAACTGTATCTGCAGCAATAAAGTTAACAACAGGTGCAAGTTCACCACAAGCATTTTCTTTTCCGTTTAATGTTTCAATTCCGGTATTATCAGGGTCGAGCCATTCTTTTAAATGGGTGCTGGCAGATGAGCCGTAACTATCCCAGCTATAAGAAAACTTGCCATATAAATCCTGCCCGTTTGTATTTGAGCAATATGAAGCACCACCTGTTAAGTCGCCGATAATACGTCCTTCGGCATTAAAAATAGAAGAGCCTGATGAGCCACCTTCGGTTACACCATGACCATTTACTGTTGCAGCCCAATGTACTTGCCAATGAGAATAAACAGAACCTCCCCAAGATGATGATGCCAATGCAGATGTATAGGTTGAGATTTTCTTAATATCTCCGGCAGGATGATGTATGCTTACACCCGAAGTACTTGTAATATTTCTTCTATCCCATCCATTATAATATGCATTGTATGAGGCTGGAACAGCAGTGTTTAATTCAAGTAATAAGAAATCGGATGCAGATGCTGCATTTGCACTTGCTTTTTTAGTACAACCTGTAACAGTACCCGAGGATGGTGCCGATACTGGATTATTACAACTTGCTGCTTCGTAGTTAAAGTAAAAAACATATTGGTTAAAATTACTCGTTGTTGATCCTTCACCACAATGGTCGGCTGTTAACATAAATGGTGTACAGTCTTGGCGAACATTATTTATTAATGAACCGGAACACCAACCGGCTGCACCCGGCACAACTATAAAAATACGCACTACGCCTCTCTTCTCATCTTGCCAGTCATCACCTTCAGGCGAGCAATTTACATTTACCTGGCAGTAGTCGCTATCGCCAAATCCGTTTGTGCTTTTCTCGTACCAGAATTTCACATCGCGATAGACATAAGCAATATTCTCAATTGATATATCTGCTTGAATGCTACAGATTGCAGGTTCATAATATTCCAAAGTTACATTATCACCCTCAATAAGTTCAGTAGCAAAAAGTCCACTTTCAGGGTTATTAATCTCTGTAAATGCACCAATAACTTGCTTTTTATTTCCATTGTATAAGAACAGTTTGGCATTTGCAGGAATAAAAAATCTATCGTAATAGACACCAAGAGCCAAAGCACCTTCCGATTTAATTTTTAAACGCCATATTCTTCCACCTTCCGGTAAATCTGTCCAAACACCTGAGTTTTGCATATCTAATGTTACCGGCAGCAGGCGTGCATTCTTTTTAAATGTTCCGTTTTTCTCATCAAAATCATCTTCTTCTAAAATGCTTTTTAAATCCGGTCTTTGTAATTGAATTAAATCATATTCTTCTACAACTGATTTATTTGTAAAGCTGGGTGGTAGTCCTCCTTGACAAATTTGTGCATTTATTTTAGTTCCGGAAAAAAGAACTAAGATAAAAACTACTAATGTTAACTTTTTCATTATTTTTATTTTAATAGCTTAATTGTTTCGCTTTTTATTGGTGAGGCAAATATATTAATTAAAACTTATAAGTGGCGTTCTTTCTTTTAATCCCCACCTTTGTTAAATGTTCGAGTATTGATCTTATGACTATTGTTTATTTATTGTTGCCGAAAAGGCTTATACTCCAATAAGTTAAAAGACAATAAGTCCATTTTATTTTTTACTATTTAGGATATTTTATTCTTCCATGATAGATATTCTTCAATTTAGAAACAAAAATATCCTTAATCTTGGTTAGGTCCTTAAAGGTTATATCTGCATCGTCAAACTGACCCTCTTTTCGTTGATAACGAATAATATTATCAACTAACTCGCTAATAGATTTCTCTGTATAATTACTTAAACTCCGCGAAGCAGCTTCAACAGAATCAGCCATCATTAAAACTGCTGTTTCACGCGAATGGGGTATAGGTCCCGGATAAGTAAATCTGCTTATATCAGCATCTTCTTCAGGATATTTTTTTATAAATGATTTATAAAAATACTGAACTCTGGTTGTTCCATGATGAGTTTGAATAAAGTTAATTACTTCTTTAGGAAGTTTGTTCTTCTTCCCTAATTTTACACCCTCTGTAACATGTTTGATAATAATATCAGCACTTTCCTCAAAGCTTAAGTTATCGTGAGGATTGCTTCCGCTAACAAGATTCTCAATGTAGAAATGTGGATTTTTCATTTTTCCAATATCATGGTAAAGAGCTCCCGCTCTTATAAGTAAAGAGTTTCCACCAATCTGATAGATTGCTTCTTCAGCCAGATTAGCAACTTGTAATGAGTGTTGAAAAGTACCTGGTGCTTGCTCTGACAATTGTCGTAATAAAGGATTATTAGTGTCAGACAATTCCATTAGTGTAAGGTCTGATAGGAAACCAAACATTTTTTCGAATATATATATTAAGGGATAGGATGTAAGAAGCAAGAGTCCGTTTCCGGCTAGCCAGATATAGTCTTTCCAGTTAGAAAACTCTATACTGCCTTCGTGTAAAACTGTAAAAGCAAAATGCACGAAACTATAGCTGATAAACACAATAAATGATGTCCAGAAAAGATGAGCTCGCTTATTTGCATGTTGTAAAGCGAAGACGGCAATTGTACCTGCCACTAATTGCATAAAGATAAACTCAAAACCATTTGGTGCAATAAATCCAACAATGGTAATTGAAATAAAATGAATGAAGATTGATAAACGTGCATCATAAAATGTTTTGATGATAATAGGTAGTAAAACAAAAGGCACAACATAAATATCAATCCTGCCAATCTGCATTGTTAAGCCTGCCAGAGAAACAAAAATTACAATTAGTAATAATATGAATAATATCTTTTTATTATTCCGTAGAACGTCTTTTCTGAAGTTATATAAAAAGAGATAAAGAACTAAGAAAGCAAAGAAGACAAGTAAAATTTGAGCAAATAATACTGCATAAACATTTGAGATTATCCCAAAACTATTTTCGTATTCTCTTTTTAGCGAGTTCAGAATTTTTGCTTTTTCGGCTGTTACAATATCGCCATTAGAAATAACCTTTTCGCCGGCACTAATCATCCCTCGTGATAGAGAAACATTCTCAAGCTGAATCTCCATCCTTTTTTTTGTAATATCTTTGTCAAATATCAGGTTTGGCTCAATAAAGTCATTAATATTAATTTTATTTAATAAATCAATTCCGGGTGGTAGTATAATCTCCCCCTTATTTATATTATCCCTTATTTTTTCCGATATATATTTTGCAGCTTTACTCGAAGAAAATAGTTCACCGGATTCAAAATCTTCAGCTACACCATCTGAAATAATTCCAACCAGATACCAGTCATCCGGATTCCTTTTAAAGGAGTTATTAAACTGTAAAATTCCTACCGAGTATACTTGTTCAAATAAATCGAGCAATGATTTATTGAAATTATTTTTTAAGATAAGAACACTGTTAGTTTTAAACATTCCACCTTCGTTTGAAGAAGAAGTATTTTCTGAAATGTATTTATCCCAAATCTTTTCAAGTCTCTTTTCCAGTTTAACTTGTTCAGATTCGTAAATGTCATTATCTAATCTGTAATAAGCTTTAGCATTGTTTCTTATACTGTCTTTTTGCTTGTCAAGCTCTGTTTTGCTTTTATAAACAGGAAAACTAAAAGGTGCGGACAGATTTTCATGCATCCAAGGAGCACCCTGTTGAAATTCGTACTTAAATTTTCCTTCACGAGGTAAAAAATATACGATAATACCTATGCTTAGAATAAATAGAGATGCTCTATAAAACAAGCTTGA
>JANTGP010000213.1 GCA_024762835.1 Bacteroidota bacterium | reverse complement strand
TATAAGCTTCCTGAGATTAAGTCAAGATAGTTCTTTTTTAATTTCAAAAGTCCGGTAAGCTGGCTGAAAGCCCGGATTAATTTAGCACGGGGTAGCACCCCGTGGTCAGAGATTTGCAAATTATTATTCGTCCTGAAAGGACAGCTTAATTAATTCGTCCATAAAAATTGCCATAACTCAAATTTTAAACTGTCCTTTCAGGACGACATTATTTTAACTGTTCATTACCCATGCCGTTGTCATGGGTTAAAATAAGTTACCACTTTGCGGTGCTTATAGTGTTTTATTATGAGCTTTTGTCTAATATTTAGGCATCTGAGCTGAAAGCCCAATTTAATATCTATAGATTAAACAAGCAATAGACAGGATGCCCAAAAGGTTGTAGCCCTGACATTTAATTCCATGAATTACTATCCTGTTCTCAGTTTGTTTTTCTTTTTCTATTTACAGATTTTTTTAATAGCAAATCAACATCTTTTCGCAGAGTGGTAAGATTTCTTACAATTTCAGGTATTGCTGTTTCGCCATCAGGCAATTCCGGGTTTATGTAGTGGGTAAACTTCCATATCTCTCTTATTTCTACTGCACTTATCTCATATGTTTCATAAATTTGGTTTAGTGATTTGGCAATTAACACCCCTCTCTCTTTTATTTTATTGTCAATTTTCTTAAATACAATACCATCGTCAATTGTAAGAATAATATATGCTTTATTGCTTTTTATTTTTGTCCAATCCTGAACAAATTCGCCTGTTATCCATGCTCCATCGGGTATTGGTAACATTGAATCGCCGCTAACCTGAAATGTTCTGTATTTTTTATCAGATGATAGAAATGGCAGTTGAAACACCGGAAGCTTTTTTATGTAATCGGGGTCGGCAAAGCCGGTAGAATAGCCTGCCTTGGCTTTTTCGGGAACCAACTCAATATTTTCTTTGTTCTGACTGTCAATTGTTGTTGCCATTACCCTTAGTTTTCCACCTCTCATAAAAACATTGTATCCTTGCTCTATTTGCCTTAAGTTACTCTCCGATAATTTTGCCATGTCAATTCTTATTAATGTATCAATTGATATTTTAAAAAAATCTGAAAATGTAATTAGGGCAGGAATACTTGGTCTTGCTATCCCGTTTTCGTAACCGCTTAAGGTAGAGCGTTTCATTTTTAAATGAACAGCCATATCATCTTGAGTTAAGCCTTTTCTTCGTCTTAGCAGTTTTATATTTGTATTGAAATGCATAAAAATATTTGTTCTGTTAATATCAAAATGATTATATTGTAAGCATAAAATTGATTAAATACTAATCAAAAGTAGAGTAAAACTTTGATATATACAAATATTTATTTTGAGTTATGAATTATCTTAATGTGGCTAATCGCACAATTGTACATTTCGACCTCGATACTTTTTTTGTTTCGGTTGAGCGTTTGCGTAATTCGAAGCTCATGGGAAAGCCGATTATTATTGGAGGAGCTTCAGACAGGGGTGTAGTTTCGAGTTGCAGTTACGAGGCACGTAAATACGGAGTCAGCTCTGCCATGCCAATGAAAATGGCTTTGCGGCTTTGCTCTGATGCAGTAGTTGTACGTGGGGATATTGATGCTTATAGCAGATACTCAAAAATGGTTACATCTGTTATTGCCGAGAAATCACCTGTTTTCGAAAAGGCTTCTATCGACGAGCATTATATTGACATAACGGGTATGGATAGGTTTTTTAGTTCTGTTAAGTGGGCTAAAGAGTTGCAGGAGAGTATTATGAAGAATACAGGCTTGCCAATATCATTTGGTATGTCGATAAATAAAACAGTGTCGAAGATTGCTACTGGCGAAGGCAAACCCAAAGGGCATTTATATGTTGATAAGAATCATGTACAGTCTTTCCTTTTCCCTTTGTCGATACGCAAAATACCTATGCTTGGGAATAAGACATTCCGGTTGTTGCGTTCAATGGGTGTTTCAACAATCAGAACTCTTAGCGAAATACCGCCTGAAATGATTAAAAACCTTATGGGTAAGAATGGTATATCTATTTGGGAAAAAGCTAACGGAATTGATAATACGCCGGTATTACCTTATCGCGAACAAAAGTCAATTAGCAAAGAACGTACTTTTAGTACAGATACTATTGATGTAAAGATGATTGAAAATGTACTCGTAAATATGGTTGAGAAATTGGCTTTTGAACTTAGAAAGAAACAGAGACTTACTGCCTGCGTAACGGTTAAAATAAGGTATTCTAATTTCGATACACACTCGTTACAAAAGCGTATAGTCTATACATCATTCGACCATATTCTTATTGGCATAGTGAAGGAGCTTTTTTATAAATTATACCAGCGGCGTATGCTTATCAGGCTTATTGGTGTTCGTTTCAGTTGCCTTGAATATGGTTTTCAGCAATTAAATATTTTTGAAGATACACCCGAATCGGTTAATCTATATATGGCTCTTGATAAACTGAAAAAGCGTTACGGAGCAGGAATAGTGCGACGTGCTGTATTTTAGAATATTGTCATGTTGATTTGTAAAATAAGGATGTAAGATATGTATTTGAATAATCATTCAACAGCCAGTTTGAGATATGGAACCTTATCAATTGAAAAACTTATATCAATTGCTTTGGCAAATGATGTTAAAGTTATGGCTTTAACCGATATTAATAACACGATGTATTCTCTTGATTTTGTAAAGGCTTGTTTTAAAAATAAGGTAAAGCCGATAGTGGGAATTGAGTTCCGTAAGGCGAACCGTTATTTATATACAGGCCTGGCAATTAATAATAAGGGCTTCAAAGAGCTGAATGATTTTCTGACATATCATAATTTAAATCATCTAGGTTTACCCGAATCACCACCGGACTTTGTTAATGTATACATAGTTTATTCTTTTAATGATAATTTACCCGAAAGTTTAAGAGAGAATGAGTTTATTGGTATTACTCCTTTGCAGTTGAGGCAACTTGTTTCGTCAAAGTTTCGCTTTAAGCGAGATAAACTTATAGTGTGGCAGCCGGTAAGTTTTGCCGGTAGCGATGATTATGAGCTACATTGTAATTTGCGTGCAATCGATAATAATATATTGCTGAGCATGCTTAAGCCGGAGTATCTGGCAGATGCCGGTGATATAATGATACCTGTAGATAAATTATTAGAGAAATATGAAGATTATCCTGAAATAATAGAGAATACAAAGAGTTTAATGGCAAATTGTTCTTTTGAATTCGATTTCAATAAGTTAAGGAATAAAAGAAGCTTTACGGGAAGTAAACATGATGATAAAATATTACTGAAGAAACTTGCATTAGACGGTATGGCTTATCGTTATGCAAAAAATAATAAAGAAGCTGCCAGACGGGTGGAGCATGAACTTGAAATTATTGATAAGCTCGGATTCTCGGCTTATTTCCTTATTACATGGGACATTATCAGATATTCGATGTCGCGTGGGTTTTATCATGTGGGGCGGGGGAGTGGTGCTAATTCGGTTGTGGCTTATTGTCTTAAAATTACCGATGTCGACCCCATTGAGTTAGACCTTTATTTTGAGCGGTTTATTAATCCTAAACGTACAAGTCCACCTGATTTCGATATAGATTATTCGTGGAAAGAACGCGACGAGGTGATTGATTATATTTTCAAGCGTTACGGCAGAGAGCATACTGCACTTTTGGGGATGACGCCTACTTTTAAATCAAAATCAATAATAAGAGAGCTAGGGAAAGTTCACGGACTGCCAAAAGAAGAGATTGACCGTATGATTGATTATCCTGCCGACCCTTTAAATGATAATGAGGTCTCGCGTAAAATTATACAACTTGGAGAACTTATGCAAGGCTTTCCGAATATGAGAAGTATACATGCCGGAGGAATATTAATTTCGGAAAAGCCTGTTACTTGTTATACTGCTTTGGATATGCCACCCAAGGGCTTTCCTACCACCCAATGGGATATGTATATTGCCGAAGATATCGGTTTCGAGAAACTCGATATTCTCAGTCAGCGGGGTATTGGTCATATTAAAGATGCGGTTGAGATTATTCATTTAAACAGGGGTGTTACTATTGATGTGCATCAGGTAGAGAAGTTTAAAAACGATGAACGGGTAAAACAAAATTTACGTAATGCCGAGACAAACGGTTGTTTCTATATTGAGAGTCCGGCAATGAGAACATTGCTCAAGAAATTACGTTGCGATAACTATATATCTTTGGTTGCAGCAAGTTCTATCATACGCCCGGGTGTGGCACGTTCGGGCATGATGCGTGAATATATAAAGCGTTTTCACAATCCCGGCAGTTTTAAATATACCCATCCGGTAATGAAAGAGCAATTGAAAGAAACCTACGGAGTGATGGTTTATCAGGAAGATGTTTTAAAAGTTTGTCATCATTTTGCGGGTTTAGACCTTGCCGATGCCGATGTCTTACGTCGTGCAATGAGTGGTAAGCACCGCTCGAAAGAAGAGTTTTATCGTATTAGAGATAAGTATTTTAGTAATTGCAAAGCACTTGGCTACAGCGATAAAGTTTCTCATGAGCTTTGGCGGCAGATAGAATCTTTTGCAGCTTACTCTTTTTCCAAGGCTCACTCGGCTTCTTATGCTGTTGAGAGTTTTCAAAGCTTGTATCTTAAAGCCTATTATCCACGAGAGTTTATGGTTGCGGTAATAAATAACTTTGGTGGATTTTATCAAACATGGCTTTATTTTAACGAAGCAAAACGATGGGGGGCAACAATAAATTTACCTTGTGTCAACAATAGTACTTTTCTTACACGCATTATCGATAGTGATATTTTTATAGGTTTTATTCATATCAAACAAATTGAAGCAAATGTTGGGAAAGCAATCGTATACGAGCGTGAGCTAAACGGGCAGTTTCGCTCGCTTAACGATTTTGTTTTTCGTAATAATACCGGTCTTGAACAAATGATTATTCTTATAAGAATTGGTGCTTTCCGCTTTACCGGAAAAAGTAAAGCAGTACTTTTGTGGGAGCTCCATTCATTACTGAATAAGAGTAAAAAGACCGAGAGAACAAATACCTTGTTTATTCCACCAACTAAAGACTATAAACTCCCAAATCTCGAATATAGTAAAATTGAAGATGCTTTT
>JANTGP010000212.1 GCA_024762835.1 Bacteroidota bacterium | reverse complement strand
AATAATAAAATAAGTATTTGTATTATGAGAAAAATTCAACTTTTGATAGCTACCATGGCTTTGGTATTTTTTCAGTATTCTGTAACAGCTCAAATTAATAGTAACAGATATAAAATTGACCTTTCGCCTCAAGAGTTATCTACTTGCGGAGGAGCAAATAATTCTGTTGACACAGTAAATATCCTTGGTAAAAATGCTAGTTGTCATGACTTTGAAATTACATTTGATTTGCCTGATGGGGTTAATTATGTTTTGAATACCGCTTCAATATTTTCACAATCGGGTTCAGGCGATTTTATTGTTAGTGAAATTGACGTTACAGATCTGAATTCCCCTGTGTTTGGAGTAAAACGTCCTTCAGATGCTAATTGGGCAGCAGGCGACAGAGTAATATTTACTTTCGAACGCGAAGCGGATTGCGAGGCAGTACAATATTTAAATAATGCTGGAATCTTTAAAGATAAACATACAATTAACTTTATCGACTTCAATGGACCTAACTCCGATTCCGATAACGATAATAACGTTTCTGCCTATAACTTATTGGCTGCTTCTTTAAGTATCAGTCCAATTACTACATTAACTGCAAATGTTGGTGAGCATTATACCAGAGATGTTACCATTGCCAATGGTGGTTTTGGTTGTACCGAAACATTTTCTTATTATGTTTTTAAAGGAACTGGTATTGGCAATTATGTACTTAACATAAAAACGGCTACGGATACATTGCCTATTACCCCCAGCTCTACAAGTGGCGATACACTGTTTTATGATATGGATTTGTCTGTTGCACCATTGGATGGTGTTATAGGAACATGTTTTGATAATGGCGAAAGTTTGAATTTCCTCGAAGAATTTGATGTCTTTTCTTGCGATTCAACCCAGATAATGCATAATGCTTATTGGGGTTGTAATCCGGGAGATACTTGCCAGGCTGCTCCAACTATGACAGGTTCTTTGTATTTTGGTGGTAATGTGCCGAATATTGTTCTTACCTCATTGACAGGTGCACCTATGGACCTTTGCAATACCAATCTTTATAAAATTAAAATTGAAAATACTAATACTGCTGCTGGTGCAGTTGCTCTGAATGTGGGCATTAACATAGGTTTAGGACATAATACAAGCGTAATCTCAACCGATGGTTATAACCCTCTTTGGGCTTTTGATCATTATAATACAAGGGCGGTTTCTAATATTCGTTTTGGCACAAACCCTGCTGTTACACCAATTCATTGGACCAGTAATATTTATCCTAATTATGGTTCCGGTTATACCTTGGCTTTATTGCCCGATTCATCAATATTTGCTACCGACCCTGATGGTCCGGGCGGTTTTGAAGATATTGACGGCGACGGTTTTTTTGATGATTTGGCTCCGGGTGCCTCAACCGAATTATGGTTTGATTATGACTTGACTCCAAGAAGTAATTGTGGAACAGGTAGATATGATTACATGGTGTGGGAGCACCTTTATTTCGATTCCTTTTTTCAAGACCAGTGTAATGGTGTTAGAGACCCTAAAAGATTGGATCTTAATTATCGCAATATAATTAGAAATTATGGTGATGTTTCAAGGTTTGAAGCACCAACTGATGTAGTCGATAACGAAGACTTTGATATTATTCTTAATAACCAATTTTATAATAACGGTTTTACAGTTAACGGAGCACCATTGTTTAGTCAGGCTGCCACTTCACAGTGGAAAGTTACTATTACTTGGCCCTCAAGTGTACATGTATCATTACGTCCGGGTGCAGACCCTGCTCATTACTCTCAACCTCACCCCGATACTATTGTTTACACAACTGATAGTTTGGCAGGTAGTTATTATAATTCAAAAGTTAAATTTCCTTTAACCTTTACCTGTCAGGGCTCATCAGGACTTTTTTATATTAATTATAAAACAACTTACGTAAGTTCGTGCTGGACGGCGGATATACATTGTAATAATATAGATATTTATGCTCATTGTGGTGGTAGTCCGTGTATTGGGCCTGCAATTTTAAATTTCGATGCAGATAGAACCACAGCCGGTTACACCGATGCTACAATGACAACCCGTGTTAACCTCGTTGATTCTGTTCATGCATTGAAAAAATATCTTGCGGGTGATACTTTACAACTAAAGACAACTGCTACTATGCATAATTATTCTTCCGATAATTTGTACCTGGCAGCTCAGTATCATACCGAAACAACCTATACCGGCTCGGATGATATCCTTGAATTTATTGATGGTACAATTGAAATTGTTGATATTGGCAATACATCGGCTACAACAACACTTACCGTAGCACCAACATTAATAGCAAATGGTACCGACCATTTATTAATCTTCGATTTATCATCATACCGAAGTATAATAAGCCCAACTTATGAATATGGTGAAGCAAATGGTGTGGATAGTATTTCAATAGTTGCAAATTTTGTTCTCAATACAAACATTCCGACTAACAGGTATTTCGAGCTAAAAACTTTTAGAGGTGATTATTATTGCGTTGCAGATACTTCCGGTAATGGGGTTGACGATACCCTGCATTGCGATACTTGGGGTAGCCGTGCTTTTTATGGAAGAGTTGCTGTATATCCGAGTAATCAAACTCAATGGACAAAGGATTGTGGTATTGCAGCTACTGTCGAATATTTTACTCATTACTTTCCTACCGGAGATATGCATCCCGGTGAGTTCAGACCACCAACTTTATTCGATTCAATGTTCGTTGTTATTCCCGAAGGTGCTAAATACACAGGTTATACTTATAGTGAGAGCTGGCCTGCATCATACACAACTGCCAATGGCGAGTTAATTCAACATCAGATTGCAGATACTCTGTGGTTTACCCCAGGTCCGAATTTTGCAAATTGGGACCAGAGAGGAAATATCTGGCCTCGATTCAGGGTTCAGTTCAGGGGTTCATGTTTTTCACCTGCATCAGCTCCTTACAATTATAGAATATATTACAAAGACTTTGCATATTCTACTCAGATTCCAAAAACCATAACAGGCTATAATCATTTCAATTATCAAAAACCTACTTTCTTGTTACAGTCGCCTATTCCAAATGTGCAAGGTATAAGTCAGGAAGCTAATTTCGATGTAGTAATCTCAAACACAAGCGATGGCGATGTTGATTATAATTGGTTACAGGCGACCCTTTCAGCCGGTATTACACTTACAGGTGCTTATTCTGTTGTTGGTGCTGTTGGGGGTGTTGGTGGTGTCGAAACACCTATAACATATTATCAACAAGGAAATATGGTATGGATTGAAGCAGGCTCTGTTCCACTACATAGCGATAAACAAATTCGTTTCAAGGCAACATATACCGATTGCTCAAACCAAAATATACTTATCGAACATGCATGGGATTGTGTTGAATACCCTGCAACAAATGCTGCCGAGTATGCTGCGGCTATGCCTTGTTACGATAAATCAACAAATATTATTCTCGAACCACAACAATCGCAGGTTCAAATGAGCATTACAAATCAACCTGCAGGAGCGGTTGACTTATGTACCGATTTCCAGATTGAGCTAGATGTGATAAGTGCTCAGATAGCTGATGTAATGAATCCAACCGTTACTTTTGAAGTCCCCGGAGGTTTGTCTGCTATAAATATTTTATCTCAATCAGGCTCAACTGCCAATATGGTTGATGTGGAATATCCTCAAGGGAGTGGTAATGTTCAGGAAGTTTCTATCTCTACTGCCGGCTCTGAGGTTACAATAAATCTTATCGACCATACTGCAATTGCTGCAATTGGTGGGATTAAAGGAGATCCGGCTGTTAACCCGTCTAATTTGCGTACAGCCCACGTTGTGGTAAATATGCAACTTTTGTGCGATTTTATTTCAAATTCTGCATTAACGTTTAAAGCATGGGGTACAAGTCCTTGTGGCGACCCATCACTTGGTAGTGGTGTTCGCAGTATATCAAATAGCCTCGAAGTTAATGGAGCTACTCAGCCTTACGATGCTATTTCAACTATTTTCTTACCTACTTACTCCGATCCACCTGGAAATACAGTTGGTTTCCAAGGTTGTAGTTCCCAGGCAACCGTTGATGTCGAAACTCTTATAATAGGCGGTACAACCGGTACAGGTGATTCCTGCATTATTACACTGCCCGAAGAACTTCAATACGAAAATGGAACTTTCGTTTCGGCAGATGCCGAAGCCTCTTTGGTAAGTGTTACAGTTAATGCAAATAATAAATTGGAATTGCTTATTAAATACAGCTCGGGGATTGATAGTCTCATTAACTTTAGTTTCGATGCTCGGACAAAAACTACAATTTGTGATGCAACACCGGAGGTTACTATGTATAGTTTTGTTACTGTGCCTGTTGTAGGTTGTGGTTGTAGTGATATTCAAACCTCAACCGGCTCAACATACGAGGATATGACTATTGATAAGTTAGACCTTACCATTGCTACGTGTCCACCAACACGCAATATTGAAGGATGCTCAACTGCTGATATTAAAAATGGAAATCTTACTACATTGGATTTTAGCACCTCCCCTGTAATTATTCAAAATGTTATCTTTATTAGTGAAGGTGGTGCTATGGGTGATTCTAATTGTAGTTACCTTGTTAAATACTCTGATGTTGCAAGTGGTTCATGTCCTATTGTTGTTGACCGTACCTTTACCGTTACCGATGATTGTGGTGCTACTGTTACTTGTCATCAAACATTAAATATAGATGACACTACTGCTCCTGATATTACTAGCTGTCCATCAACCAAAACAGTTGAAGGTTGCACTACTGCCGATATATTAAATGGTGGTCAAACTGCTTTAGCTTATCACGAAACTGCTCAAACAATATCAATAGGGACATTTAACTTCGAA
This sequence comes from Bacteroidota bacterium, assembly GCA_024762835.1. Classification (GTDB taxonomy): domain Bacteria; phylum Bacteroidota; class Bacteroidia; order Bacteroidales; family M50B96; genus JANTGP01. The sequence continues at coordinate 259 of JANTGP010000212.1, read as the reverse complement.
GGAGGTGCAGTAAGTGATAATTGTAATATTGCAAGTATTAAATATCAGGATACTTCATCAGGTGATTGTGTTGTTGTAACACGTACATTTACCGTTACAGATGATTGCGGAAATACATCAAGTTGTCAGCAAACTATTAATATTACTGATACGCAAGATCCAACTGTCACTTGTCCTGCAACCAAAACCGTTGAGGGCTGTACAACATCAGATATTACCAATGGCGGACAAACTGCCCTTGCCTATAGCGAGACAACTG
>JANTGP010000211.1 GCA_024762835.1 Bacteroidota bacterium | reverse complement strand
CTTGTATTATTTGTTTCGGGCGTATTAATTATTTTTAAAGGCTTTGATATTTTATCGGAACCAATAATTTCAGTTATAGCAACCTTGCTTCCGTTTGGAATTGCAATGGGTTTGGTTTGCGAGTTTTATTCAAAATTTGCAAAAGTATATTTGGCAATTATGCTGATTGGTTTAATCTTAATTGCACTTCAACAATTTGGAGTATTTGAATGTAAGCTTATTTACCCAATCTTTCATTCTTCAGCCGGATTTACAATTTTCTTTATTCCAATATTTGTTGTTAGAAATAAACTAGTCGATAAAGGCTTTATTTGGGTTACAGTTGGTGGAACAATTATAGGTATTGGCGGAATTGCTTTGGCATTTTTAGGAGCCGGTAAACCATTGTTAGGTATTTTTACAGCTGAAGTTGTATTTGCAATTTTAACCCCGATATTACTTCTAATGACATTAGCTTTTACTTACGGTTTTGTAAAAAAAATTAAGAACCCAATTGGGTAGTATTTAATTACTTTTAATTAAAATATTATTAACTATGAACAGATTTAATTATCTCTTTACCTCGACTAAAGGATTGATTCTGGTTGCAATATCATTGGTGTCGCTTATTACCGGAATTTTTGGAACCCTTTCGGGACCAATGGTTGAATGGGGAGTGAGAGATTTAACAGTAGGTATTTTAGGTATGGATTTGAATCCCGCAGAAAGAGCTGGAAGAATAATCATGCTATATCATACTATTGCAATGTCAATTGTTGCGATTGAAGTATATATGATAACTTCAATTATTCCAATGAAAAAGTATGAACAACGTAATATTAATGCAATTATAACTTTTGGATACATAATAGCTATGATAGCAGGATTAGGTTTTGCTTATTGGGGACATAACTTTTCTTTACATGGAATATTCCTTGTAGGGCAGTCTCTTGTTTTCTTTGCAGGATTGATGTTGGCAGTTGCTTTAAACCCTTGGAAAAAGATCTATTATGTTACTAATAATGAGTATGCCCATACAAAGAAAGGAGTTGATATGGAACGTATGGCTTTCTTTGTAATGGCCGTTGCAATGCTTATTTCAGCAGGTTTTGGTGCAGTTACCGGTTCATTTTGGTCGAACGGGCACGAAACATTTCTTGCCGAAGATTTAATTCGCGACCCAAATAAAACTGCATTACAAAAAGCTATTGTCGGACATTTACATATTATGTTAACTTTAATTGCAGTTGCAATTACTTTAATTGTTGGTAGATGGATGAACTTTAAAGGTGCATTTCATAAAATTGCAATGCCAACAATGATTTTCGGTACACTTGTTATAAGTGGAGGTGTTTGGTCAGTTGTTTGGACTCACATGGCACACACATTTATTTATATCGGTTCTGTATTTGTTATGTTGGCGGCATTATTACTTGTAATATTCAGCTGGAAAAAGCTAATTAACGATAGAATAGCTGAACGTGGTTTATCTAATCCTACATTTTTTCAGAAATTTGCAGCACTATTTCATGACCCGATTAAATTCGGCCCTTTTTGGCAAATGGTTTTTATGAATTTTACGGTAAGTGGTGTTGGAATTTTTATGGCGATTAAACTTGACCAGATATTTAGAGTTTGGCCTGCACGCGAAGAACGGATTACCCTTACAGGACATTGGCATATCTTAGCTGCACTTATTGCAACAATAATAATAATGTATTTTGTCGATATATCAGGAATAAAAGGTAAAACCAGAAAATGGTTTGGATGGTTGCTGATAATTGGTTCTGATACTGCTTTTGCTTCAATGACAATCTTTTCGATGAAAAGATTAATTGTTGAGAATGAGACAGCACAACAAGGCTTAATGGATAAAGTGATGCTTTTAGCTGATTTTGGTTTGGGTATTATTTTGGTAATGATGCTAATGCTGCTACTCTGGCGCTTATTCGACTTGTTCAAGAAGAAAGGTATTTGGACAGAAGAGTCAGTAAATCAAGAATTAACTGTTGAAAAGACATCAAACCCTGTTCTTAATATCGAACGTGATACTTTCAATACAGAAGGAGGTGAAAAATGAAAAAGATAATTTTTGCTACATTTATCCTTTTGGGATTATTCGGATGTAATTCTCAACCGGTGATTAATACAGAAACAGAACTGATTGAAACAGGAATTAATCCTGATACTTGGATTACTATTCCTGCCGGTACGTTCTTTTCCGGTATGGTTCCTCACGAGAAATTAATTGATTACGACTATGAAATGATGCTTACTCACGTTACAAACGGACAATATGCTAAATATCTGAATGAAGCTTTTTCAAAAGGAATTATTAAGATTTATAAAGATTCTATCTTGGGATTTTACAAAGGAGACCCATTCGATAACTACCTTCATGAAGAAGAAATTACTGCAGGAGACAAACTCTTTCTTGCATTAAATAAATCGGGAACACATATTAGGTTTACTTCTGAGACTTTTAATGTTGACAAAGGCTTTGATAATCATCCGGTAATTAATGTAACATGGTTTGGCGCAAATGCTTATGCTAAATTTTATCATTACCGTTTACCTACTGAATTAGAATGGGAAAAAGCCGCAAGAGGAAAAGATACTAGAGCATATCCTTGGGGTAACGAAATAAGTAGTAGAATTACAAACTATAAGAGTAGTAATACAGTGTTACATAATATTCTGGGAGGTAATGTTGCAAGAACAACACCTGTTGGTTATTATAATGGTAAAACTTATGATGGTTTTGAAACGGAAGATAACAGAAGTCCATATGGATTATATGATATGGGAGGTAATGTTTGGCAATGGGTAGGAGATGATTATCCAAAAGTTCATTACCGTTATATGAGAGGGGGTAGCTTTACAAACTATGAGTATAATATTTTTGTTTGGGCTCGTAATAGTGCAGGTCCTGATTATAGTAGTATTAATATTGGTTTTCGCTGTGCAAGAGATATTAGCAAAAATGCGAAAGAAGCAAATGCTGATGATAATTCTGTCATTGACAATACTCAAGTTAATAACGAATAGATAATTAGTTGCGATTAATTATGAAATATATTCTTAAAAGCACAATAGAATTTAACAATATTTCTATTGTGCTTTTTTGCTTTTTAAACTTTTTTCAAATTCAAATAATGATATTCTAATGATTCACTTAGCTCGAGGAATATGATAAATAAAGTGCGATTATATTGGAAATTGATAAAGAGTTTACAAACTCTGCTTTTAGTATTAACCGGAGTTACAGGATTTGTAAGCTCAAGATGCCCGTATACAAGTTGGGATTTAACATTGCTATTAATAGTTAGCTTATTTTTAACAATAAGTGGTACAACTGTTTTCAATATGATATATGATAGAGATATTGACGCAAAGATGAATCGTACTGTAAAAAGACCTTTACCATCCGGTACAATCTCAAATAAGGAAGCAATAATTCTAGGAACTGTTTTAACTATAGTAGGTTTATCTTTAGCATTTTATTTGTCTGTTTTGTATGGGCTAATAATTTTTGCAGGAGTGTTTATTGATTTTGTTATTTATACAGTTTGGCTTAAGAGAATCTCTGCATGGTCGATATTGTGGGGAGGAATCTCCGGTGGTATGCCTATCCTAGCTGGAAGAGTGTTGGGTGTTGGATATATTGATTTTACAGGCATTTTGTTAGCTATGTCTATATTATTCTGGATACCAACACATATAATGACATTTAATATCAGGCATTTTGAAGATTATAATAATGCTAAGATTCCTACATTTGCATCAAAGTATGGTTTTAGGAATACTCGATTCATTATTGCATTTTCAACTATCCTCTCATCAATTGCATTTGCCTCAGGTGCATTTATTCTTGGAATCTCATTAGGGTTTATAAGGATACTTATTGTATTGGCTGCTATTGATTTAGGATTTGCAATTAATAGTATTATGCACCCAAATGACAAAACAAACTTTAGGGTTTTTAAAGTTGCTTCAATGTATATGATTGCTTCAATGATTATCATTATTTTGGGTTCGATATTTTTTAAATAGCAAGTATCTACCTTGTATAGTGTCATATTGTAAAGTCATTTTTCACAGATTAAGCTCAAAAGTTATGAAAAGAATATTGTTTATTGTTCTATTGATGTTTTCTTCTGAGGTATATTCACAAGTAGGTGGAATCTCAGCCTCAAAACTTGCAACACCTTCAAGCGGTGTTGTCCCTAAAAATATGATTGAATTCGAACCTTCATTCTCTTTTTCTTCTGCTAAAAATTCATTTGATCTTTCAGGGAAAAAACAAGCTCTTTTCTTAACCGAAGACAGTACTATGCTTTTTTCCTCAACTGGAGTAAGATTTACGTATGGAATTTTTAAGAATTTGGAAGTTGGTGTTTCATTACCAACAGATATTAGCACTCTTAGCTTTGGTTTAAAGTATAGATTGCCGGTGGAAGGAAAACTTACTTTTGCATTTATTTCAGGATATAATACTATTATTGGAAATGGTATTTATGTCAAGAGGAATGCCGTTCATGAATCAACTTCAACAATGGTTGCAGGTTTTGTTTTGTCGTATGAGATCTCTGAGAAGATTAGTTGCGACTTTAATGCTCAATTCATTAAGCATAATCTTACAACAAGCGAAGGTCATAACCAAGGTGCATATATTAGTTCAGATATTGGATACTACTTAGTTGAGAATGTAGATTTTATTATTGGTTTGAATTACAACTACAGGGATAATATTATTTCAGCCAATAGCTTCCATTTATTAAGTCTAAATCCCGGTATTGCTATTGAAAAAGCAAAGAATTTTATTTTAATATTAAATGCACCTATTGACTTTTCGGGAAAGAATGATTACCAAAGTTATGGCTTTGGACTTGCTTTGACAATATTATTAGATTAATTAAAGACTCAATTGATGAATAAATTGTTCTTTATTATTGATACTGATTTTGCAGGATTAACTAAAGGTGGTTCTAAAAATTAACTCTGTTGAGCTTGCAAGCTCGGTTCCTTTATTTCAGGTATGGTCGTTTTTTTTTCAAATATTTGAATGGGGCATATAGCACCAATCGGTGAAGTTTCTTTGTGTTAGTATGGCTATTCCTGACTATCGCAGGGTGGAAATGAAACAGGAAAGAGAGTTAAATTTATTCTCTTAATAATTATTCACATTTT
>JANTGP010000210.1 GCA_024762835.1 Bacteroidota bacterium | reverse complement strand
AAAGAAGAAGCAATTCGTCTTGGAAATGATTATATAAGCACTGAGCATTTATTCTTAGGAATACTTAGAATCGGGAAGGGAGTTGCAATTAATATTTGTATTAATCTTGGACTCGACTTAGCAGAAGCACGTAAAGCAATTGAAGAACAAATAAAAAAAGACAATCCGATATCAGTTGAAAATTCAACTAATATTAAATTGTTAAAAACTGCTGAACGTGTTTTAAAATTGGTATATCTCGAAGCTAGAGCTTTTAAAGATGTTGAAATCAATACAGGACATTTACTTATGGCAATCTTAAAAGACCCAAATAGCATTACTTCAGTTTATCTCGAAGAAATGGATATTAATTATGAGGCTGTTAAATCGCAAATGGAAAAATACCAACCAAATGCAAATGCTGATTTTCCTGAAGAAGAGGAAGCAAAAGGCGAAAGCAAAAAGAGTAATAAACCGGCTAGTGGCAAAGTTCAGAAATCAAATTCTGAGACTCCCGTTCTTGATAATTTTGGCATTGATATTACAAAAGCTGCTGAAGAAAATAAGCTTGACCCAATTGTTGGCCGCGAAATAGAAATTGAAAGACTAGCCCAGATACTTAGCCGTAGAAAAAAGAATAATCCTATATTAATAGGTGAACCGGGTGTAGGTAAATCTGCTATTGCTGAAGGTTTGGCAATCCGTATTGTAAGCAGGAAAGTGTCGAGAGTATTGTTCGATAAGCGTGTTGTCTCTCTTGATTTAGCCTCTATTGTTGCCGGAACAAAATACCGTGGACAATTTGAAGAAAGAATGAAAGCAATATTAAATGAACTTGCGAAAACAAATGATGTTATCTTATTTATAGACGAAATACACACTATTGTTGGTGCAGGGGGCGCTACCGGTTCACTTGATGCAGCAAATATGTTAAAACCTGCTCTTGCACGTGGTGAGATTCAATGTATTGGTGCTACAACACTTGACGAATACAGACAACATATTGAGAAAGATGGTGCTTTAGAAAGAAGATTCCAAAAAATAATGGTTGAACCTACCAGTCCGGAAGAGACAATTCATATTTTAAATAATATTAAAGACAGATATCAAGACCATCATAATGTAATATATACCGATGATGCAATTGAAGCATGTGTAAGTTTAACTCAAAGATATATTAGCGACAGGTATTTACCTGACAAAGCAATTGACGCTTTAGATGAATCAGGATCAAGAGTTCATATAATTAATATCAAAGTGCCTGAACGTATTGAGAAACTTGAAAAAGACATTGAGAGTATTAAAGTTAAAAAGATACAAGCTGTTAAAGATCAAAAATTTGAAGAAGCTGCTAATTTTCGTGATACTGAAAAAGGCTTACTACAGAAATTAGAAATTGAGAAAAACAATTGGGAAAAAGATTTATCTGCTCATAAAGAAATTGTAAATGAAGACAAAGTTGCTGAAGTAATTGCAATGATGACAGGTGTGCCGGTTCAAAGAATTGCACAAGCTGAGGGCTCGAGACTAATAAAAATGGCTGATGAGCTAAAGGAAAGAGTTATAGGTCAAGATGATGCAATTGAAAAAATTACAAAAGCAATACAAAGGAACAGAGCCGGATTAAAAGACCCAAATAAACCAATTGGTTCGTTTATTTTTCTGGGACCAACCGGTGTTGGAAAAACCCAACTGGCAAAAGTTCTTTCCGAGTATCTTTTTGATTCGAAAGAAGCATTGATACGAATTGACATGAGTGAATATATGGAAAAATTTACCGTGTCGAGACTTGTAGGAGCACCTCCGGGATACATTGGTTACGAAGAAGGCGGTCAATTAACCGAGAAAGTAAGACGCAAACCTTACTCGGTTGTTCTACTTGACGAAATTGAAAAAGCACACCCTGATGTATTCCATATTTTATTACAGCTATTAGACGAAGGTCAACTTACAGATAGCCTTGGTAGACGAATTGATTTCAAAAATACAATCATAATAATGACTTCTAATATTGGGTCAAGGCAATTAAAAGAGTTTGGGCGGGGAATTGGTTTCTCAAACAAACAGGCTGATGAGATTGATGATGAATATGCTAAATCTGTTATTCAAAAGGCACTGAAAAAAACATTTGCTCCTGAATTTCTTAATCGTATTGATGATGTTGTATTGTTCAATTCGCTTAAGAGAAATCACATTCATCAAATTATTGATATTGAATTAAAGGGATTATATGACAGAGTAAAAGAACTTGGATATTCTTTAAAGATTTCACCTGCTGCCAAAGATTTTATTTCCGGCAAAGGTTATGATGTTCAATTTGGTGCCAGACCATTAAAACGTGCTATTCAAAAATACCTTGAAGATGAAATGGCTGAAGTAATAATTAAGGCTTCAATTTCTGAGGGTGATACTATTAGTGTTGGTTTTAATAGAAAGAAGGAGAAGATAAATATTAATATCAGGAAGAAAGTTAAAAAGAAGTAGCTTAAACTATTGTACCATATAAATCGTAATCATCTGCCGAAGTTATTTTGACATTATAGAAACTTCCAGTTTTTATATCTTCTGCAGATGATTTCTGTATTAAGACCTCGTTATCAATCTCTGGCGAATCAAACTCTGTTCTTCCAATAAAATACTCGCCCTCTTGCCTATCTATCAAGACTTTATAGTTATTATCAATTCTTGAGAAATTTAGCTGCCTTGAAACTTCCTGTTGGATTTGCATTATCTGTTCGTATCTGGCATTTTTAATTTCATCAGAGATATTATCCTCAAAATTATTTTCACCATATGTATTTTCCTCTTCAGAATAGGTAAATACACCTAATCTATCAAATTTCATCATACGTACAAATTCTTTCAACTCGTCAAATTCCTTCTCAGACTCACCCGGGTGACCAACCATTAATGTGGTACGTAATGCTATACCAGGAACTTCATTTCTAAACTTATTAATAAGACTAATAGTTTTTTCTTTAGTAATTCCCCGTCTCATATTTGCCAATACATTATCGCTTATATGCTGAAACGGAATATCTAAATACTTGCAAATATTTTTCTTTTCTCTTATTACTTTTAGTATCTCTACTGGAAAATTTGAAGGATAAGCGTAGTGAAGTCTAATCCATTCTATTCCTGCTACAGATGAAAGTTTTTCTAAGAGTTCAGCAAGTCTTGATTCCTTATAAATATCAATACCATAATAGGTTAAGTCCTGAGCAATAAGAATAATTTCTTTCACACCTTTTTCAGATAGCTTAACTGCCTCTCTTAGAATCTCCTCAATTGGCTTTGAAATATGTTTTCCTCGTATTTGAGGTATTGCACAAAAGCTGCAATTTCTGTCACAACCCTCCGAGATTTTCAAAAAAGCATAATGGCTGCTTGTAGTTAAATACCTTTCGCCTATTAATTCATTCCTATAATCAACTTCTAATCTTTCAACTATATCTTTAATATTGTTTACACCGAAAAACTCATCTACTTCCTCAATCTCATTCTGCAATTCGCTTTTGTATCGCTCTGACAAACATCCCATTACAAACAAGTTTTCAATTTGACCCGATTCCTTTAATTTTGCAAATTGCAAGATTGTATTTACAGATTCCTCTTTAGCATCATTTATAAAACCACAAGTATTAATAATCACTGTTTTAGCAGAAAGATCATTTGAATCATATACAAGCTCAATTCCTGCATTATTCAATTGACCCATTAATACTTCAGAGTCTACTATGTTTTTAGAGCAGCCGAGTGTTACGACATTAACTTTTTTGGTCATATCAAAAAGAAATATTATTCAGAAAACAAAGAATCTACAAATTCCATCTTTCTAAATATTTGAAGGTCTTCAAGTTTTTCGCCAATACCAATATACTTGACAGGAATTTTAAACTGATCGGAAATTCCAATCACAACGCCACCTTTAGCTGTCCCATCTAATTTAGTAAGAGCTAAAGCATTAACCTCAGTAGCCTTGGTAAACTGTTTTGCTTGTTCAAAAGCATTCTGGCCGGTTGAGCCATCAAGAACTAACAATATTTCATGAGGTGCATTAGGAATAACTTTCTGCATGACTTTTTTAATCTTTGTAAGCTCATTCATTAAGTTAACCTTATTATGAAGTCTTCCGGCAGTATCAATAATAACAACATCAGCATTATTACTTTTGGCTGAAACAAGAGTATCATAAGCAACCGAAGCTGGGTCGGCACCCATATTTTGTCTAATACAAGTAACTCCTACTCTTTCAGACCATATAAGTAACTGGTCAATTGCAGCAGCCCTAAAGGTATCAGCAGCACCTAAATAGACTAATTTGCCTTGTTTCTTAAACTGATAGGCAAGCTTTCCGATTGTAGTAGTTTTACCAACACCATTTACTCCGACAACCATAATCACATATGGTTCGCCGTTTGAATTAATTGAGTATTGGTCAGCATTAATAGTATTATTTTCTTCAAGAAGTCTAGCAACCTCTTCCTTCAAAATACCATTTAATTCCGAGGTACCCAGAAATTTATCACTTGAAACTCTTGACTCAATTCTTTCAATAATCTTAATTGTTGTATCAACACCAACATCAGATGCAATAAGTAACTCCTCAAGCTCGTCAAGAACTTCATCATCAACTTTTGATTTTCCAACAACAACTCTTGATAGTTTTTTAAAGAAACTATCTTTAGTTTTAGAAAGACCTTTATCTAGTTTTTCCTTTTTTTCTTTTGAAAACAATCCAAAAAGAGCCATAATCAGAAATACTTAAATTAACTAATATTACAATTAATAATAAACACAAAAAGTTTCCCCCAAAATAAATCGAAGGAAACTCCGGTATGCTTACTTAAAGTAAAATACTATTTTTTACTAAAATAATCTTTAACATGATCATGGTGTACAATACTCTCTTTAAAAGAATAAGCACCATTTTTTTCTGATTTTGAAAATTTTATCACTTTTACAAAATCTTTTCCACTTCCGGTTTTAAGTGTTGCAACAACTTTCTTTGCCATAACTTAATATTTATTTAATTTCTCTATGAACTGTTACTTTTTTCAGAATAGGATTATACTTTTTTAATTCTAATCTGTCGGGACTATTTTTTCTATTCTTTGTACTTATATATCTGGAAGTACCAGGAACACCACTTGTTTTGTGTTCTGTACACTCAAGAATAACCTGAACCCTATTACCTTTTCCTTTTGCCATTATTTATTCTCCTTGTTAAAAGCTTTTTAAATATCCTTTTTCCTTAGCTTCTTTTAGTGCAA
>JANTGP010000209.1 GCA_024762835.1 Bacteroidota bacterium | reverse complement strand
CATGTATTAATTATCTCTTTTTTATTTTCTTATCTTGCAATTCTTGCTCAAAGTTCATTTGCTATTTCCGAAAGGTTTCATCAACCGATAGTACCATTTTTGTTAGTACTTGCTGCTGCCGGAATTACTAAAACGAGTAAAAAAAACACTAAGTATTACATACCATATTTAGTGTTGATGGCAGTGGTAATAATTGGGTGGAATTGGTTTAAGTTAGCAGGAAGGGGAGCAATCTAGTTTAATGAAAGTATTAGTAGTTTGTCGTAAAAAGAAGAATGTAAGCCCTTTTATTACAGAGCAGGTTAGTGCAATAAAAAATGAAGGAATAAACATTCAGTATTTTTTTATTGAAGGGGAAGGTGTTAAATCTTATTTTTATGGTTATGCCGGTTTTAAAAAGGCAATACATAACTTTAAACCTGATTTAATACATGCACATTATGGTTTGTCAGGCTTGTTTGCAAATTTTCAAAAACAAACTCCTGTTATTACAACATTTCATGGAAGTGACATTAACCAAAGAGTAATATATCCGTTTTCTTATGTTGCATCCAGACTGTCGAAATACAATATTTTTGTTTCTGAGGCTCTTGCAGAAAAAGCTAATGTAAGCAATAATTATAGTGTGCAAGCCTGTGGCATAAACTTTAAATTGTTTTATCCCCTCGATAAGAATGAAACAAGAAGAAAACTGGCATGGAATGTAAATCAAAAATACATTCTTTTTGCCGGTTCATTTGATGATAAGGTTAAGAATGTAGCTTTGGCAAAGGCGTCTATCGCAAAAGTCGGTAAAAATATTAACCTTATTGAATTGAAAGGAGTTTCTCGTATAGATGTTAATTTGATGCTTAATGCTTGTGATATAGCATTAATGACTTCGATAAATGAAGGCTCACCCCAGTTTATAAAAGAAGCTATGGCTTGTAATTGCCCCATTATTTCAACAAATGTTGGCGATGTTAGCAATCTAATAAATACAACTGAGGGTTGTTATATTTGTTCAAGTAAGCCTGATGATATTCGTAAAAAGATTGATTTAATTTTTGATAGAAATATTGAAAGAACAAATGGCAGAGAAAATGTTACATCATTTGATAATACAATTATTGCAAAGAAAATAGTCGAAATTTATAAGTCAATTTTAAATCAGTGAATTATCTCTTTTATTTTGGGCATCCTGCACAGTATTTATTTCTAAGAGAAACAATAAAGCGTCTCTCAGATTCAAATAAACATGTTATAACCATATTGATAAAAACAAAAGATGTTCTGGAAGATTTGATAAAGTCTGATGGCTTTGATTATACCAACATTTTGCCTGTTGAAAGAGGAAAAACAAAAGCTTCAATAATTCTTAGTTTGTTAAAGCGTTTGAAAATAATGTACCGGATAATCAAAAAGATAAAGCCCGATTTAATGATTGGTACCGATGCTTCAATTGCTCAGCTTGGCTTTATTATGCACATTAACTCCGTAACCATTACCGAAGATGATTATCAGGTAATAAAATCTCTGGCAAGATTATCTTACCCGTTTACAAATGTAATCTTATGTCCCCGAGTTTGCGATGTTGGCAAATGGGAAAATAAAAAAGTTGGATACAATGGCTATATGAAACTTGGATACTTACATCCGAATATTTTTAAACCGGACGATTCTGTTATAAGAAAATATAATATAGCTAATAAGTTTGTGTTGATTCGATTAGCAAGACTAAGGGCTCATCACGATTTTAATAATTCAGGAATAGACAGTTCTCTGTTAGATGAATTACTAAGTACAATAAGTGAAAATGGCTTAAAAGTATATATCTCATCTGAAAGCAAAGTTGAGAATAAGTATTCGGATTATTTGTTAAAGATTGCCCCACAGGACATGCATCAGGTTTTGGCACAGGCTCAGTTGTTAATCAGCGATAGTCAGAGTATGAGTGTTGAAGCTGCGATGTTAGGCGTTCCGTCAATAAGGTATAGTAACTTTACCGGCAAAATATCTGTTCTCGAAGAATTGGAGCAGAAATATGAACTTAGCTTTGGTGTTCAATCCAGTGATAAGCATGCAATTATTTCAAGATTGAAGAATCTTTTGAGTAAAACCGTTCTAAAGACAGAATTTCAGGAAAGACAGAAAAGAATGTTAGGGGATAAAATTGATGTATCGGCATTTCTTGTTTGGTTTCTTGAAAATTATCCCGAAAGTTTGAGAGAGATGAAAATTAATCCCGGATATCAGCAAAGATTTATGATATGATAAAGATTGTAACAGTTATAGGTGCACGTCCACAGATAATTAAGGCTGCAGCCATAAACAGGCAGATACGAGAGAATTTTAAGAATGATATTGAAGAAATAATTATTCATACGGGTCAGCATTACGATGCTAATATGTCTGAGGTGTTTTTTGATGAGTTAGGTATCCCGAAAGAAAATTACAACCTAAAAGCAGGATCATCGAATCATGGTGTACAGACAGCCAATATGTTAATTGGTATCGAAGAGATATTATTAGAGGAAAACCCTGATTACTTGCTTATTTATGGCGACACAAACTCAACTATGGCGGCTGCCATTGCCGCAGTGAAGCTTAGTATTCCGGTTGTTCATGTCGAAGCCGGGTTGCGTTCATTCAATAAATCAATGCCCGAAGAAATTAATAGAATAGTAACAGATCATTGCTCTACATTTTTATTTAGTCCAACCGAAACAGCAATAAATAATTTAGCAAATGAAGGCCTTAAGAATAATAGCTCCGGAAGGTTTTCAATTGACAATCCTGCTGTTTTCAATAGTGGTGATGTCATGCTTGATAATGCCTTGTATTTTTCAAAACTTGCTTCGGCAAAAAGTACTATTTTAAACGATTTGAGCCTAAATGACACGAAATATGTTTTAGCAACCATACATAGAGAAAGCAACACAATTGACAATACCAATATTATTAATATTTTTGAGGAAATTATTAATTTGTCACGTAAGTATAAGCAAACTTTTGTTATACCCCTACATCCAAGAACAGTATTAGTATTAAAAAAGATTTCTGAGCTTTGGTACAGGGTATCTCATCTGCCATTGATAAAAATTATTGAGCCGGTTTCATTTTTAGATATGATTATGCTTGAGACAAATTGCACTATGATAATGACTGACTCGGGCGGTGTACAAAAAGAAGCATATTTTTATGGTAAACCCTGTGTGATATTAAGAGAAGAAACCGAATGGATTGAAATTGTTGAATCGGGAAGTGCAATATGTACAGCTGCTGATAGAATGATGATTAGAGATGCATTTGAGAAGTTATTAGCTCATAAAACTATTGTAAAACAAGAGCTCTTTGGTAATGGCAATGCTGCCGCAATTATATGTAACGAGATATTAAAAGCAAATAATTAATGGATTTTATTTACAAAACATATTATCTTTTGCTTACAGCTTTTAAAGAAGCAGGCTATGTTTTTATTACGGTAAAACAATTCTCAGAAGGCAATTTGCCCCAAAAGTTTATCATTTTGCGTAATGATGTTGAAAGGCGGTACATGAATGCTTTTAAGCTATCGCAGATGCAAAATAAATTGGGAATAAAGGCTACTTACTTTTTTAGGATAAATAAGAAATATTTTATTTCTGATGTTGTAAAACAAATTGCTGAAAAAAATCATGAAATAGGATATCATTATGATGATTTTGTTTCTTGCAATGCGGATTATGATAAGGCAATTAAGCGTTTTCAAAATAATATTTCAGAATTGAGAAAATATTCTGATGTGAGTTCAATTTCTATGGAAGGTTCGCCTCTTTCAAAGTACGAAAACAAAAAATTATGGACAAAATTTAAGCATCAAGATTTAGGAATTGAAACGGATGTTGATATAGATATTGATTTTAATGATGTTTTTTATATAACAGATACCGGCAGAAGATGGAATGGTTATAATGTTAGTGTAAGGGATAAAGTTGTTAGTCGACAAAAAATATGGGACGAAATGGGTTATAATTATCATTCGAGTTTTGACATAATTGATGCGATTGGTAATAATTCTTTTCCTGATAAAGCCATTATTACTTTTCATCCTCAGCGTTGGAACGATAATTTATTGCTATGGTTGTCTCAGTTAATTTTTCAGAATTTCAAAAACATTTTTAAGTGGATTTTGATAAAATTCAAGAATAAATAAAGTGAGCGTTAAAGTTTATACCGACAATATTCCGACTGAAGTAATATCGAAGTGGTCTAGCTTTGCTGAATCGCATTCTGAAAACAGTATTTTTCAATCACCTGATATTTATGAATTTTACAAAGAGATAAGAAATTATTTTCCGTTTGCTTTTATTTCATTTGATGATGATAATAACATCATGGGTATTTTATTAGCAGTTGTGTTAAGAGAAAATGCGGGAATCTTATCTTATTTTTCATCAAGAGCAATAATTTCGGGAGGACCATTGATTGGCAGTGAATGTGAAAAGAAAGATGTTTTAGACAAGTTGCTTTCAAAACTTGTTGTTGTGTTGAAAGGAAAGACAATGTATATTCAGTTTCGTAATTTTTTTGAATGGACAGATGGCGAATTGCAAGTATTTTTTAATCATGGTTTTTCATTTAGTAAAAGACAAAACCTGCTGATTGATACAACAGATAAAGAAAAACTCATCTCTGGTATAAGCAAAAGTAAGCTTAGGCAAATTGATGAGGCAAGAAAAAATGGAAGTGTGATTAGAACAGTAGCAAGCATCTCTGAGCTGAAAGAGTTTTATAAATTATTAAAGCATCTCTATAATAAAAAGATAAGAAAACCTCTTGCAGATTGGTCATTTTTTGAAACTTTTTATAAAATGTCATTAAATGGAAAATTAGGAATTATTCAACTTGTGTTTAAAGATGAAAGAGTGATCGGAGGTGCTGTGGCACCAATTACCAAAAGTAAGAGCATCTTTGAGTGGTATATTGTTGGACTGGATAAAGAATACAAGAATAATTATCCGAGCGTTTTAGCAACATGGTCGCTAATTAATTATGCGTTGAACAATGATATTAAATGTTTCGATTTAATGGGACTTGGCGAACCTGAGAAAGATTATGGAGTTAGAGATTTTAAACTTAGGTTCGGTGGGGATTCCGTTTACTTCGGAAGATTAGAGAGAATAAATAATAAAACTCTTTATGTTATTATTAGACAACTATACTTTTTACTTTTTAAAATTAAAGCCTTATTTTAACCCACATTATTTATGGGGTTATTAAAAGCTTTAATAAATTGTATTTAATTATGTAAT
>JANTGP010000208.1 GCA_024762835.1 Bacteroidota bacterium | reverse complement strand
AAAAACAGTCGATAAAATGTAAATTTGCAATGTAAAATGAGACTAGTCCAATAAGTATTTTTCTTAACAATTTTATGTTAATAATTACTTGAAAATAGGATGGATAATTAAGTTTAAATTCGTACATTCGTGTTCAAATTTTATATAAATAATAAATCGTATTAATTGGCAGATTGTCAGCTATATACTAAATGACAGATCAGATGATAGATGAAGAAAAAATTATAAAAATTAATATTGAAGAGGAGATGAAGTCTGCTTACATTGATTATTCAATGTCAGTAATTGTTTCACGTGCATTACCTGATGTGAGAGATGGACTAAAACCTGTTCACAGAAGGGTGCTTTATGGAATGAACGGCTTAGGCTTATTATCGAATAGAGCACATAAAAAATCTGCAAGAATTGTAGGAGAGGTGTTGGGTAAATATCATCCACATGGTGATTCGTCTGTTTACGAAGCAATGGTAAGAATGGCTCAGGAATGGTCATTACGCTACCCCTTAATCGACGGACAAGGGAACTTCGGTTCTATTGATGGTGATAGTCCCGCTGCAATGCGATATACAGAAGCAAGATTAAGAAAGATTGCAGAAGAAACTTTAGCAGACCTTGATAAAAAGACTGTTGATTTTAAACTGAATTTTGATGATACTCTTGAAGAACCAACAGTCTTACCAACTAAACTGCCTAATTTACTTTTAAATGGAGCATCAGGTATTGCTGTTGGAATGGCTACAAACATGCCACCTCATAACTTACGTGAAGTAATTGATGGCATTATTGCATATATTGACAATAACGAAATAGAGATTGAAGACTTAATTAAATATATAAAAGCACCTGATTTTCCGACCGGAGGAATAATTTACGGATATGATGGTGTAAAAGAAGCTTTTGAAACAGGGCGAGGAAGAATAGTAGTAAGAGCAAAAACAGAGATTGAAGTAAGCTCTAGCGGAAGAGAAAAGATAATAATAACTGAGATTCCGTACATGGTTAATAAAGCTGATTTAATTAAGAAAACAGCTGACCTTATCAATGAAAAAAAGATTGAAGGAATTTCAAATGCTAACGATGAGTCTGATAGAAACGGTATGAGAGTCGTTTTTGATTTAAAACGTGATGCAATATCAAATGTGGTTTTAAATAAACTATATAAATATACTGCTTTACAAACATCATTCTCAGTTAATAATATTGCTCTTGTCGATGGTCGTCCAAAGTTGCTAAATCTGAAAGACTTGATAGTAGCCTTTGTTGACCATAGACATGAAGTGGTTGTAAGAAGAACACAATTTGATCTAGACCAGGCAGAGAAGAAAGCCCATATCCTCGAGGGATTATTGATTGCACTTGACAATCTTGATGCAGTTATTAACCTTATTAGAGCTTCGAAAACTGTTGAAGCTGCTAAGAACGGTTTGATAGAGAATTTCTCCCTTTCTGAAATACAAGCACGTGCAATTCTTGATTTAAGGCTACAAAAATTAACAGGATTAGAAAGAGAAAAAATAAAGGAAGAGTATGATGCAATAATGAAACTAATTGCTGAATTAAAGGAGATTCTTTCAAATAAGGAATTACGAATGCAGATTATTAAAGATGAGCTTCATTACATTAGAGATAAATATGGCGACGAGAGACGTACCGAGATTGTGTATGCCTCAGAAGAGATGAATCCTGAAGATTTTTATGCTGATGATGATATGGCCATTACAATATCTCATTTAGGATATATTAAGCGTACCCCCTTAACCGAATACCGTATTCAAAACAGAGGTGGAATAGGAGCAAAGGGAAGTTCAACAAGGGAAGAAGACTTCGTTGAGCACCTAATGATTGCAAGTATGCACAATACAATATTATTCTTTACAGAGAATGGAAAATGTTTTTGGCTTAAAGTTTATCAGATACCCGAGGGTACTAAAGTTTCAAAAGGTCGTGCTATCCAGAATCTTTTAAACATTGATAAAGATGATAAGGTTAAGGCTTATATAAATATCTTAACTCTAAAAGATAAAGAATATGTAGACAACAATAATATTGTTCTTTGCACCAAGAAAGGTATAATTAAGAAAACTACTTTAGAAGCATATTCTCGTCCAAGAGTTTCCGGTATTAGAGCAATAAATATAAGAGAAGATGATCAATTACTTGAAGCCAAAATGACAAATGGTTCACAAGAAATTCTTTTGGCAATTCGTTCAGGTAGAGCTATTCATTTTAATGAAGAAAAAGTCAGACCTACCGGTCGTACAGCATCCGGCGTTAGAGGTATAAGGCTGTCTGATGATCCAAATGATGAGGTTGTTGGAATGGTGATTGAGGATATAGAAAATGGGGGTGATATACTTGTCGTTTCCGAGAAAGGCTATGGTAAACGTTCAAAGTCAGATGATTATAGGATTACGAACAGAGGAGGTAAAGGAGTTAAAACCATAAATATTACTGAAAAAACCGGTCAATTAATAGCTCTAAAATCTGTTACAGATGCAGATGATATTATGATTATCAACAAGTCGGGTATTGCAATTAGGATTAATGTTGAATCTCTTCGTGTAATGGGACGTGCAACACAAGGTGTCCGCTTAATCTCACTACGCGAAAATGACTCGATTGCAGCAGTTGCAGTTGTCCCGGATAATGGGGATGAAGAGTTAGAGGAAATTGGCAAGGATATTGTTTCTGATAAGAACGATACTAGTGATTCAACAGAAAATGAAAGTTCAAATTCAGATGAATAATAATTAATTATTATTTGTATATTTGTTAAATTAATAGCTTGATAATAAAATTTTAAACTTAAACATATGAAAAAAATAATCTTAATCTTGATTGCATGCCTGAGTTTATCAGGTGTATATGCTCAAAAGTCTAAAGTTGTTGCTACTTATAATTATTTAAGAAATAATGAATATAAGAAGGCAAAAGTTGCAATTGACAAGGCTACCAAAAACCCAAAAACTTCGAATAATGCAAAGACATGGTGGTATAATGGTAGAACATATCATTCATTAAATGATATGTGTATGTATCAAAATGATAATGAATATTGTGAATTGGCTCCGGATGCTGCTAATATTGCTCTTGATTCTTATATTAAAGCATTATTGTTAAATATGAAAGATGAGAAATGGCATTCACTTGATATAATTAATAACGAAACTGATGCGAAAGTGTTTTTCAAGTTGTTACAGGACAAAAAGAATATTAAGGATTATGAGATAACAGGTGATATCTTGGTATCAAGATTTCCTGCTTTGGCTAATGTGTTTGTTAACAAAGGTGTAAAGGAATTAAATGACGAAAAAGGAGGGACAGATAAGATGGCTGTTGAATCTTTTGAAACATCATTATTCCTATCAGGTTTGATGAAGATTGATACACCAATATATTATTATACAGCTATTGCTGCCGAAAGAGCTAAGATGTATGATAAAGCTATCGATTACTTTAAAAAAGTTATTGATTTCGGTTATGGTAAGAATGATACTGTAAAAATATCAATGTATGATGGTTTGGCAAGTTGCTATGAAAGCAATGGCGATACTGCTTTGTTTATCGAGACCTTAAAGAAAGGAATTGAGAAGTATCCTGCTGTAAGTAATTCTTTAGTTCCTAAACTTATTAACTACTACTTAATCAATGATATGTCAACAGAAGCACTTGAATATCTGGATATTGCAATTGAGAGAACACCTGATAATTTTACTTATCTTTTTGCTCAAGGTAGTTTATACGACAAGCTGAAGCAATATGATAAAGCTGAAGAGAGCTACAAAAAGGCATTAGAAATTAAACCTGATTATTTTGATGCTAATTATAATCTTGGTGCAATTTATTTTAATAAAGCGGTTGAATTATTTAATTCTTTGAGTGATATTCCTATTGATAAACAAAAGTTATATGACAAAACTCTTGAAGATGCAAAAGCTCAATTAAGAGTTGCTCAACCATATTTGGAAAAAGCATTAGAAATAAATGATAAAGATATTGATACAATTACAAGTTTAAATGAGCTTTATGTACGACTTAATATGTATGATAAATCAAAAGAGATGAAAGCTAAACTTGATGAATTGAAATAATAGATTATTCAATAATATTTTAAGGGGTGATTAAATGCACCCCTTTTTTTTATATTAAAAATTACAATTACACAGCATGATTGACTTTGAGAAATTTATTCTTGATAATGGGTTAAAAGTTATTGTACACAGAGACAGTAGCAGTCCTATTGCAGCGGTAAATCTATTATATAATATAGGTGCTAAAGATGAAAATCCCGACAAAACCGGATTTGCACATTTATTCGAACATTTAATGTTTGGTGGCTCTCGGAATATTCCTGTATTTGACGAGGCTTTGCATTTGGTTGGCGGCGAGAATAATGCATTTACAAACAATGATTTTACCAATTATTATATAACAATACCTAAATCAAACATTGAAACAGCCTTTTGGTTAGAATCTGATAGAATGTTGAGTCTTGCTTTTTCTGAAAAAAGTCTTGAAGTTCAAAGAAATGTAGTAATTGAAGAGTATAAGCAAAGATATTTGAATCAGCCATATGGTGATATTTGGCTTTTATTACGACCTTTGGTGTATAAGAAGCATCCATACAGATGGGCAACAATCGGGAAAGATATTTCACATATCGAAAATGCTAAAATGCAAGATGTAAAAGATTTCTTCTTTAAATATTATGCTCCTAACAATTGTATCCTTTCTGTTGTTGGCGATGTTGATATTAATACAATCAGAACATTGGCTGAAAAATGGTTCGGACCGATACCCCAACGAAATGTTCCAAAAAGAAGCTTAGTTAAAGAACCACCGCAAACAGAGGGAAGGTCTTTAACAGTCAAAAAAGATGTTCCTTTAAATGCTATCTACAAAGCCTGGCATATGTGTTCCAGAACTGATAAGGACTATTATGCCACAGATTTAATTTCGGATATTTTATCTAATGGAAAATCCTCTCGATTAGTTCAGAGATTAGTTAAAGGAAAGAAACTATTTAGTTCGGTAAATGCCTATATCTCAGGAGATATTGATAAAGGAATGTTTATAGTTACAGGTAATCCCTTAAGAGGTGTAAGTATGGAAGATGCAGAAAGTGCAATTCTTGAAGAAATTACTGAAATCAAAGAAATATTAGTTAACCCACTTGAACTGGAAAAAGTAAAAAACAATATTGAAAGTAACATTCTATTTTCTGATATTAGTAATTTAAATAAAGCAATGTCTTTATCATATTTTGAACTTTTA
>JANTGP010000207.1 GCA_024762835.1 Bacteroidota bacterium | reverse complement strand
ATTTCATAAAACACAAATTGTTTTAGGCTTAATAAATAAGCATTATTTAATATAATTTATGAATTGGCATTATATAATATATGCCACAGAAAGCTTTTAGAACCCTCCTTTAGTTATATAATATGTAGTCTGATTAATAAAAGATTGAGATATCAAAAATATTTAAAATAGAGCTTGTTATTGTTTACAATTATGACAAATACCAAACTTTGTCCGAGCATTAAACAACCTTAATTCGCTTCTCTTCATTGTTGTATTTAACAAGTTCGCCTATTTCGTAAAAAGGATGATTCTCTTTTAGCATTAGTTTCATTACTTCATCTGCCTTGTCGGGAGCAACGGAAACTAATAAGCCACCACTTGTTTGAGCATCACATAAAACATATTTCTGCTGCTCTGTTATTTCGTGCACCTTATGTCCATAACTTTTGTAATTCTTGAAGAGTCCTCCGGGAAAGGTTTTCATCTCAATATATTTTTGAAGACCTTCAATTACGGGGACTTTATCAAAGTTAATTACTGCATTTAGATTACTTCCTTCACATATCTCCAGCAAGTGCCCAAGTAATCCGAAACCTGTAACATCTGTTATTGCATTTACCGATTCTAAACCTGATAAATTATAACCTATCTTATTTAAAGAGGTCATAAGTCTAACTGCTTCCAATCTGTCTTTTTCTTCTACTTTCCCTTTTTTCTCAGCAGTAGCAATTATTCCTATACCAAGAGGTTTGGTAAGAAATAGTTTGTCGCCTTCTTTAGCACCGTTATTTTTTTTTATCTTATCGGTATCAACAATTCCTGTAACTGCTAAGCCAAAGATAGGGTCACTTATTTCAATACTATGTCCTCCTGCAAGACTGATTCCTGCTTCGTCACATACCTTTCTGGCTCCCTCAATAACTTGTTTTGCCGAAGAAATTGGAAGTTTGTCAATCGGCCAGCCTAATATTGCAATAGCCATCAAAGGCTTTCCGCCCATAGCGTAAATATCGCTAATAGCATTTACAGATGCTATTTGTCCAAAGTCATAAGGATTATCAACTATGGGTGTAAAGAAATCTGTTGTGCTAATAATTGATTGCCCTTTACCAATGTCAAAAACTGCTGCATCGTCTTTGGTATTGTTACCAACAAGAAGAGCAGGATTAACATTATATTTGATTTCACTTTTAAGGATTGTTTCTAAATCGCCGGCAGATATTTTGCATCCGCAACCGGCACCCGGACTAAATTGTGTAAGTTTTGGTATTTCTATCATTGTTGTATAAATTATAAGTATTTTAATATTTTTTCTAATCTTATGCCTCTTGAGCCTTTTATCAGAATAGTCTTATCATTGATTGGCTTTGTCTGAAGTCGCAAAACTAATTCATCTACAATGTTATATGATTCAAATTTATCTTTATTAATTTTGGAAAAGTTTTGTCCCACAAAGATTACGTTTTTTAATTTATAATCTTCAATAAGTTTAGTGATATTTTCATGTTCTTTTATAGAAAATTTGCCAAGTTCGAGCATGTCACCCAAGATGAGTATTTTATTATTGACATCTAAATTATAAAAACTATCAATTGCACTCTTCATGCTTGTTGGGTTGGCATTATAAGCATCTAACAATAACATGTTCTTATCTGTTTTTATAACCTGTGACCTATTGTTTGAAGGAGTATAATTTTCGATGGCTTTAATTATGCTGTTATGTCTGATTTTAAAGTATCTGCCAACTGAAACAGCTGCCAAAATATTATTCAGATTATATGTGCCTGTTAAACTTGTAGGAATGGTATATTCTTTAAAATCATAAGCTTTGTAAACTGTATATCTGATTTTCAGAAAGGGATTGTTTTCTAATATCTCGCCTTCTATTTTAGAATTTTCACCATAATTAATAACTTCTAGTCCATATGCCAGGCCATGAATGATCATGTCACCGGAGTTTACAAATGCGACCCCATTATTCTTAATCAAATAATCAAATAGCTCGCCCTTTGTTGATACCACACCTTCAAAAGAGCCAAAGCCTTCAAGATGAGCCATTCCTATATTTGTTATAATTCCGTAATTTGGTTTTGCTATTTCACAGAGAGATGCAATTTCTTTAGGATGATTAGCACCCATTTCAGTTATACCAATTTCTGTATTGCTATCCATTCCTAACAATGTTAAGGGTACACCAATATGATTGTTAAAATTTCCTTGAGTTGCGTAAATATTATATTTTCGTGATAAAACAGAAGCAATCAGTTCTTTAGTAGTTGTTTTTCCGTTGGTGCCTGTGATTGCAATGATGGGTATTCCAAGTTTTTGTCTATGGAATGAAGCTAATTCTTGTAAAAGCAAAAGGCTGTTTTTTGTATGAATAATTTTTTCCGAATTCTCGATTCTGTCATTATCAACAATTGCTAAAACGGCACCATTATTCAAAGCATCCAGAGCAAAATCATTTCCATCGAATTTTTCACCTTTTAATGCAAAATAGATTGAATCTTTAATGATATTTCTTGAGTCGGTTGAGATTCTCGGATACTTCAGGAATATCTCGTATAATTCTTTAATTTTCATAAGATAAGTTTGATATGTTACATGAAAAAAGGCCGCTTATAATCTTATAAGCAGCCTATTCTTAAATTTTCATATTCATTTACCTTGGGCTTCCAACCCTGTCCATGGCACATCTGAATCCAAGGTCGCGACGAGATTTAGTTTCATTTAAGAATCTACGTGTTCCAGGTGATAGCCAATAAACACGGTCTTCCCATGAACCTCCTTTGTATACGCGGCTATTATCACTTATCAGTGAGCGACCATTATCATCTTGTCTCGAAGACGACATGCGGTACATATTACCTGTATGAAATCTTGAAGCCAATTCAGAATTTGAATAGTTGCCAGTATTTTCCTGAAGACTTGAATTAAAGTCACCATCAAGATAATTAATATTGTCGGCTTTGTTATAGTTTGACCTGTCCAATACATCTTCTTCGGTTACATTTACCCATTGTATTCTACCAAGAGTGTCTTTTTCAGCAATATAACCTTCTTCGTCAACAACTCTTTTCTTATAAACATTCCCTCTGAAAGGACGAAACTCTTCAGCATCGGTAAAAGTGCTTGCACGATAAACGTCCATAACCCATTCGTTAACATTACCGGCCATGCAATATAAGCCGTAATCGTTTGGCCAATATGAATCAACCGGGGCACAGATAGCAGCGTCATCATTCAGGTTTCCGGCAACACCCATTGCATCACCTCTTCCTCTGTATGAGTTTGCCATAAGTTTACCTCTGTATTTTTGATCTTTATTTCTTACGTAATGTCCGTTCCATGGATATATTCTACGCTCATAAATTCTTTCATCAACAGTGTTTCCAACAATAGCCAGTGCTGCATATTCCCATTCTGCTTCTGTTGGCAGTCTGTATTTTGGTAAGAATATTCCATCTTCCCATCTTACTTTTCTTGTATCAATATCAGGGTCAAGGTTCTGAAGGTCTTGTTTTACATCACCTTCATATTGACCTGCAAGATAAGCTTCAAGATTAAAATTATCTTCAGCCATCTGATTCGGGTCCATTCTTAAGATACCGTAACGAATTAAGATATCTTCATTAACACGGTCAGTACGCCATTTGCAATACTCATTTGCCTGTAACCAACTAACACCAACTACAGGATATTCTCTATAAGCAGGATGTCTGAAATATTCTTCAACATATGGTTCGTTATAAGCTAGTTTCCTACGCCAAACTAAAGTATCCGGAAGAGCTTTTTGATATACTTCAGGATAATCACGAAAAACCCGGCTTACCCAGTATAAATATTCACGATAATCAACATTACGAACTTCAAATTGGTCCATGTAAAATGAAGGAACTGTCACCCTGCGGGGAATGTTATTCCATTCATAGATTACATCTTGTTGAACTCGTCCCATTGAAAATGTACCACCTTCGATAAGCACTAGTCCCGGACCTGTTTGTTGTTCTACAAAGTTGCCATATTCAAATCCACCATTTTTGGGGTCATCATAGTTCCAACCTGTTGTTGCAGATTGCTTACCCTTACATGAGCCCAATAGCATTAAGGCTACTATTGATACTGAAAAGAATAAAAATGATTTGGTCTTCATAATAATTATATGTTTTTCAATTAATCTCTATTTAAAACTAAAAGCGAGGGCATTTTATTGCACTCCATTTTTTCTTGTGTTCGCGACAGGGGAATTGGTACGAAATAGTTACTTCGTGAGCCCCTAATGTTTCCTTTGCCAATTTGGAAATTGTAAGGTCGTAGCTATAAGCAAATTTAATATCATCTTGTACAAAGCCAATTAGCATAATAAATGAGTCATAGTGAAAATCGAAATTTTGTCTCATCCAAACACCGAAAGTAACTGCGTCACGAGACAAGTATAAGCCATAGTTAAGTTGCTCAAAACTTTGCTGACGTTGATACATGATATTTGGTGAAATTGACAAAGCTCCTCTTTTATATCTCCTGTTGTTTATAGGTATTTTTGCACCGAAATGTGCAGTATATTTTCTGGGAAGTATTGCATTGCTGCTATTATAAAATGATTCTTCGGGTTCGGCAAGATGATGAACAGCAACTCCAAAATAGTAATTCTTACCAAAACCAAGCATCCCAGCAGAAAAGTCAAAATAACTTTTCGATGCGTCTTCAGGTATTTGTTCGTTGGTACGATAGATTACTCCGTAAAGCTCATCAATCATATCAGGAAAAACTAAATTATTCCAGTCTAAAACTCTATTTACATACGATGCCTGAAAGCCACCTGAGATATTAAAGGTGTTATTTACACGTAAGGTGTATGAATACATTGCATCAATAGCTGTTGTTTTTAAAGCTCCGTCACCTTGTCTGTCTGAAAGCACATGAAGTCCTACTCCTCCTTGAACCATATCAACATAACCATCAACTGAAGCGGTGTATGTTACAAATGTTTTACCTAAAGCCGGCCATTGATTCCGATGATTTATTGATAATTTAGGACAAATATCAGAACCGGCAAAAGCGGGATTTAAATACAGACGATTTGCATAAAACTGGGAAAATTCCGGATCCTGCGCATGACCTAACTCAATGAGTGACAGGAACAGAAAGAATGAAAAGATTATTTTGTATTTTACCATCTCAATAAAAAAGTTTTACAGTCTGAAATTTCGTTTGACAATCTGCAATTATACATATTTATTATTGAATATTAATAATAATAATTAATTTTTAGCAAGCATACAATATTAATAAATATTTT
>JANTGP010000206.1 GCA_024762835.1 Bacteroidota bacterium | reverse complement strand
CTAATATGTGTGATCATTAAGCCTTTAGTTAAAATATTGAAATAAGACTTTTTTGAATATTATTTCTTACTTTGTAATTTTATTAATATTTACACTTAAGTAAAAATACATTTGCTTGCTTTTTAGTCAGTTCTTGTATATTTTTGATAAAAAATATATCTATGCCAAGAACAAAACGAAACAGGAAAATGGGATTACCACCGGTAATGATTGGTTATAAACCATTTGGTATTCCTTTTTCCGAATTGGAAACAGTTGATTTGTTGTTTGAGGAATATGAATCTATACGCTTGGCTGATTATGAGAATCTTAATCAAGAGGAAGCAGCTAAGCGGATGGAGATTTCGCGCCCGACCTTTACCCGTATTTACGACAAAGCACGTAAGGCTATTGCAAAAGCCTTTGCTGAAGGTAAAGTTATTATTATTAAAGGTGGAAGTGTTGAATTTGAGAAAGAATGGTTCCGGTGTAATCAATGTGATGAGACCTTTGGGACAAATAATGATGAAGAAGTTGACAATTGTGTAAGTTGCAGCTCTGAAGATATTATAAACATAAACGATACAGCCCATTCGCACAAAGAACATGACCACGACCATAAATACTGCTACTGTATCTTCTGTGGCAATAAGATAGAGCATAAAAAGGGTGAACCGTGCAGAGAATTGTTTTGTCCAAGATGTGGGAAGGTATTGTCAGGAACGCATATTGTTTAGAAAATTATTTATACCACCTAAGCCCAATATATTTTAAAAATAAAGTACATTCAATTTGAGAAATAATAAAATAAAATATTATTTTTGCACCCACAAAACATGGTGGTTGTAGCTCAGTTGGTTAGAGCGCCGGATTGTGGTTCCGGAGGCCGTGGGTTCGAGACCCATCTTCCACCCTAAAAGGAAATCGTTAAAATACGGTTTCCTTTTTTTTATTTATCAGGCTATTGTTTTATCACTTTGTAGTTATAAGCATGGCTTGCAATTGTGTAATTAATATAATACAAGCCGGCAGGAAATTGATCAAAGCTTATCATAAATTGCCTTTTATCAGGATAAACAGTTTTAAGAATTTGCCCTGTTGAGTTTATAACACTCAGTTGCTCAACACTATTTTGAGCGATAATATTCAAAGACTCTGAAACCGGGTTTGGAAATATCTGAGTTAAATTTTCTTCATCAAGCTCAGAAATACCAACAGTAAAATCGTAAGTGTTATTAGCTGAAATTAACCAATGCTCAGGATCAAAAGAAACCGAATCGGCAACAAAAGGTAAACTGATATTGTAAACTTGCCCCGAATAAGTATTCTCTAAACGAAGTATGGTATCCTGTCCTTGTCCCGACACATAAACAGGAATATGCATCTCGAAAAAGGAAACTGAAGGATGCGACGAAGTCTGCCCCACAACAAGGTTAAGAGTGTTTCCGTCAACGATAGATGATAAATGATATGAAGGGAAACCCTGACCATAAAACCAATCGGTAAAAAATTCGGTAAGACTAAGCCCGCTGGCAGCTTCAAGATGCATTTGCAAATCGGAAGTTACAGCATAAGAATAAGCTAAAGCCGGATCGGCAAGATAGTTTTGCAAAGCCTGAAAGAAATCAGTATCACCCATCTCCCAGCGTAACATATGCAATAACATACTACCTTTTGCATAACTCAATCTACCGTTGAAAATTCTTCCAACACTTGTTGTGTCATCACACCAAACAGAGCCACCCGGCTGGCTTGTAATATTAGATATCTGTGATGTTTTCCAATTTTCCCAAGATTGTGCCGAACCTAAAAACTCACTTGTCAGTCCTGTAAGGTAGGTTGCAAAGCCTTCGTTCAGCCAAATATCTTCCCAACTGCCACAAGTAACTTTATCGCCAAACCATTGATGGGCAAGTTCATGTGCCATTAGTCCATAAGAAAAACCTCCCATAAAGCTCATTGTTTGATGTTCCATTCCACCACCCCAACCAAACTGAGCATGTCCGTATTTCTCATCTGCATAAGGATATAAGCCAAAGGTATCATTATAAAAGCTGAGTATTTCAATTATCGAAGGTGTTTGACTTTGGGCCGAAGAAAGATTCTCGGGGTAAACATAATTCAAAACTTCAATTGGCGAAGAAGCTGCAACAGGTACATAGTCAGAATATTCAGAGTAATTTGTTACGGCAATTGCAATTAGATAAGCAGCAATTGGATAACGATGTTTCCAGTGATAGATCTTATTATTGCCACTCTGAACCGTAGATACAAGGATACCATTTGAACCTGCTTTATTAACTTCGGGCGTAGTTACAAAAACATCAATTGAATCAATCTTATCATTTAAATCCTGTTTACAAGGCCACCAGTCTTTTGCTCCATAAGGCTCGGAAAGAGTCCAAATAATAGGGTCGCCATTATGATAAGCCTGACCAAATGAACCAAATCCATTGCTTGGTGGCTGTCCCTGATAATTAACACTTATGCTATCTAATTGGTTTTGTGCAATTACCGAAGGAAGTGAAATCTGAATCAAATCTGAACTATGTGTAAATGTTAAATTTTGTCCATGATACACAACAGATTGCACGGATAGCTGTGATGATAACTCAAAATACATTTGAGAAAAATTTGCGGTAAGCGGAACAAAATAACTCGTTACGCTTCCCTGTATATAATATTGAGCCGGATCAATAAGCCATTCAAAACGATGATATTTTAAATCGTAATTGTCGGTTAAAGGATTAGCTCTATAGTTCATTTTATCCTTATTATATTGCTTCTCAGAAGAGACAATAGAATACATATCTTTTGAGTAGTTGGTAGAATACTGACTAAATACAGCAGCTTGTATGATAAATACAAAGGCAAAAAGAAGGCTTAGATGTTTCATTATTTATTGTTATAAATTTGAATAATTACAATTCTATAAAGTATAGACCTCAAAATTAACAGAAATGTTCGATATATAATAAAGAAGGGTTCTAAAATAATTATCATTATAAAGCATCTCTATTTCTTTTATGCAAGTGAATTATTAGGAAGTTCCGGTTTTCTTAAATTTTAATTTTTTTCAAACCTTCAACAATCTCATAAACAGCAGGACAAGTATAGCAGTTTTCTAAAGTTATATCAAGAAGTTGATGGAATTTTTTTCTATCTGTGTGTGGATATTCGCGACAAGCTTTGGGTCTGTAGTCGTATACCAGGCAGTAATTATCGGATGCTAAAAAGGGACATGGCATTTCTGCAAAAACAAAATCCGCATCTTCATCAATTCTCAGGTATTTTTCTACAAATACAGATTCTTTCATATTAAGATGAGCCGACAACCGCTCAATGTCTTTGTTTGTTATTCGTGGTCCTAAGGTCCGGCAACAGTTGGCACATTCCAGGCAATCGACTTCATTAAATACATCTTCATGTAATCCGGCTACAAGTACATCAAGCTTTTTCGGCTTTTTTCTTTTCCATTTCGAGAATAATGCCTTTGTAGAACCTGAAGCTTGTTTTGCTTTAATCTTTAGTTTTTCAATATCGTAATCCATTGTTATACAATGCTAAAACTTAGCAATAATTTTAACATTCAAACGTCGTGAAGTAAGATAATTTGGAACTGCATACTGATGATTTCTAATATCGGTAATCCAGATATGGGAAATTGTATTTTTTATTTTCAACAAGTTAAAAACCTCAACTGTAACCCAAAGGCTTTTAAAGTTCCTAAGGAATACGGCATTTGTTGTTTTCTCTTCACTAATAATAACTTTAGAAAAACCAATATCCACCCGCCTATAAGGCGGCATACGCAAATCGGCAATAGCCTTATTTGAGTTTGGCGGACCAAAAGGTAAACCAGTACCATACAACAAACTGAGCTGCATCTTATACGACGGGTATCCTGGAAGATAATCCTGAAAGAAGAGTCCGAAATTCATTATTTGGTCAGAAGGACGAGGAATCATACCACTGTTACCAAGTATTTCGATTGTTGAATCGGTATTATGTCTGACGAAGATACCATCAACTACTTCACGTGTTCTCATAAAAGATAAGCTTGCCCATGATTCAACACCATTTACAAATTCGCCGTTTACTTTAAAATCAATCCCCGTTGCATATCCTTTAGAGTTATTATTTCCGTAATAGCGAATTCTAACATTATCAATATCGTAAGGGATAAGCCTGTCTAACTTTTTATAATAAACTTCGCTTACAAATTTAAAAGGTCTGTCCCATGCAGTAAAATTCAAATCGCTACCCAAAACAAAATGAATTGATTTTTGGGCTTTTATATTTGTATTGATATTCCCATCAAGGTCTTTCATTTCTTTAAAGAAAGGCGGTTGATAATAATAGCCGGCAGCAAAACGGAATAAGAAATCTCTATCCCAATTTGGTTTAAACGACATATTAAATCTCGGACTTAAAAGGAACTCATTGTTTAATGTAAGGTAATTGGCTCTAATACCACCTGTTATACTTAATTCTGCATTATCAATATTAAACATGTAAGTATCCTGAAAATAGGATGTAAATCTATTGGATTGTAAAGCCGCATCAGATTTAATTGAATTATACAAATTAACTTCGTAGTCGGAATATGGTAGAGAGTAACCGGCTGAATCAATCATCTCCCATTCATTCATCGAATTATTTATTATCTCATTCTGAGCCTTTACTCCCCACTGAATATAATTATTATCCAGACTCAAATGGGCTTTGTGAGCAATACTTACAACCGAAACATCAAGAAAATTACGAGCATGATTTAAGAATGTACCTACACCCAGATTCATTAAGCTATCACCAAGATTATCAGAGCCTAATTGATTATCCAGTTCATTCAAGAAATATTGCCCCTGAATATCAAAGGTTTCGGCTTCCCTGGTACGAAATGCAGATGTAATCAACGACAGTTTGAAATTATCATTTACATTGTAATGTGCTGCAAGTGCACCTGTATAAGTAGTAAATTGATTCAATTCCTGACCATCAAAATATATCTTTAATTTTAATGCCTCATGAACAGTTCCAAATGATGTCTCTCTTGTTTCGGGTGCAAAGAGATAAGAGTTTTGTGCAAAATTGCCTAAGAAATCTATTTCAAGTTTATCAGACACATCATAAGTCATAAATGTTTGAAAGTCGGTAAAGGTAGGCTTATAATCACCCTCTGTATCTAAATTGCTAAGTATATAACGTGTTGTTTTATATCTAACTCCTGAGATATGGGTAAACCTATGGTCGTCGGTTGAGCCTTGAATATGAGCTGTACCACCCAGCAAGCTGGCAGATACTGATGCAC
>JANTGP010000205.1 GCA_024762835.1 Bacteroidota bacterium | reverse complement strand
TAAGTAAAAATAAAAACAAGAATAGTATTGCAATAATAGGTGTACCGACAAGTAATGAGGAAGTATTTGGTATTGGGAAAGCAACAATAGGAGATAATGCAATTGAAATTTTACTTGGTGAAAGTAAATACTTTGCAGTTAAGAAAAGGAAAAGCGTCGATGATTATAAAATAATAGAAATACAAACAAATTACGGTGAACAACCAAAATGGACAAACGTTACATTAAGTAGCGATTGGGAATGGGTGAAAAATGCTGATGTTTGGGGAACCGATCCAATAGAAAAACTTGGTTCTAAATCCGGTGTTTATTGGGAAAAGAAATGGTATAATAAAACAAATAATAAGAATGTGAACCTGGAATCCGGAATGATAAGGTTGATTGGACGTTATTGGGAAGAAGGAATGGTCGATAGTTTTAAGGTTAAGCTAAATGCAAAAATAAATAATGAAATTAAAGATAGTATCGAAATTAAGGTTGTTAAACCTGATGAATTATTAACCGAAGGACAATCCCCAAGTTATTCAAAAGCACGGGATGTTTTTAATAATGCGTATAGTATTGATTCAGTGTGTATTAAGTATGGTGGACTTTACGGAATACCACCGCAAATGCTTAAAGGACAAATGTTACAAGAGTCTTCTATAAAGAATTTTGGTGATTCTGTAGGTATGGGTTTTGCTCCATCTTATAGATATGAACCATACACTACTCAATTTGATAAGTTTACAATAGAGTTACTTACGGCAGATACGAATCCATTTATTGTTACTAAAAATCCTGATGCAATGGGTAAACCGGATGCAGCAAGTGTGCCAACAAAGACAGAACATCAGCATTTGGAACATGACAAATATTTCCATTATTTTGAAAGCGCTAAATCAGTGTGGGATGTAATTGAAGAAAAATCACAATTGGTTGATGCCAATAATATTTATTCAACTTACGGTTTTCAGTACAAAGGAACTGGTCCCGATACTTTAAAAAAAGGGTATATAAAAGTTGCACAATTGCCCTATGTACTTCAGAAATTTTTAGAATACTTGAAAGGAACGGTTGTTAATTTTGAGGATTCGATTGCTACAAAATACAACTTAAATGAGAATGAAAATCTCACAATTCCTCAACAGACTGAAGCAAACGATTCTGCTCGACTTGCTACTATAAGATATCTTAAAAATGAGTATAAACCAAATAATTCAGAAGTAAAAGGACTTGATAATACCCCCGCACAAACTAGAATTGCTGCATCCTATGGATTGTTGCAATGCTTATATACAACAGTATTGGATGAGCATAATTATCCGGTTGGAAATAGTAATAATCCGGAATTACTAAACTTAGTAGATACAAATATGGTTTATTCTATGAAACATCTTAAAAAACTGTTTGAATATAAATATGGTAATAAATTTTCGTTAGATAAAAATGATAATTGGGTGTCTAAAAGAACAAGATATCCACATCCAAACGCCGGCTTTGAAGAAGCATTACAAGTTATGTTTTTAAAGTGGAATTATGGATATGAAAAATTTGATAAGAGATACCATACATGGGTTCAAGATAATTCTGAAAAATTTATACCAAGGAGAAAATAGATATGAAAAAATATATTTTAGTAATAAGTATAATATTATTTCAGCAACTAATCATTGCTCAAAGTTATGTATCGCCCAACGATAGTACATCAATAGACCAACAGTTGGATTCGCACTTTGGTATTGATTATGAGATTTATGATATGATTTTTGTGGATAGTTTGGAGGTGAATTATGATAATAATAGGAAACTTATAACAGATTATTATGGAACCTTAGACGATTGTATAGTTTTTACGGCTAATATAAAAGGTGCTCTTAAAAATGCAAAGAATGTAGTTGGCGTATATAGAGCCGGTCAAATCATTTGGTATTCTGATTATATTGTTCCGGATGATCTAATTTACAGTGGAGGGAAGATAAATGTAATATTTGATTTTAATAATGATGGATTAGTAGAAATAATGACAGAATGGACATCTTATTCTGGAGGCAGATATGAATTGAAATCATTGTATATTCATTCATGGGATGGAAATCAAGGAACTCTATCTGTTGAATTGGACGAAGAAGGTTCTCTAATAACTTGTTATGTAGGCAAGGAGTATGATTATATTGATATTCAAGGCGATGGTGTTTTTGAGATTATTAATTATATGGGAATCGAAGAAGATTATCCGGAAGTTTTTGAATGGGATGGAACAAATTATGTAAAATCAACTATAGAACTTGAAACAACGGAAATGTGCTTCCCTCGTAATAACTTCACCCCAATAGTTACAGCCGTTGTAACAAAGGAAGGAAATGCGTTTAGATATAATTATAAAGTGGAAAATTCTGCTAGTAGTGCTCAATCTATAAATAAGTTCGATGTTTATGGATCTGAATCAGGTGAAAAATATATTGAGAATTACTATTCAAGTGTTAATACAACATTTAAAAACTGGCGTGGTGATGAACGAAGGAATTCAGTCACGTGGCGTGGCCGTAGTATAAAACCAGGCAAGAGTTTAGACGGATTTTCATATATTTCTCTTGGTTTACCAGATATAGGTTTTGCTTATCTGCGTGGGTTCAATTATGAAGGCCCGGACTGTTATGCTGATGACTACAAAAGTAATTCAGTAAAAATGAAAACAATAGTTGCAAAACTACCACCTCTTCCTTTTATTCCAATAGACTTTTTAAACAGTTTAACAACCTATACAGACAGCTCCTACGCTCTGGGTTGGATAAAAGACGAACAAACAAGAGATAAATACAACAATTATTTTAGCACTGCAAAAACCTACTTGGAGCAAGGAGACAGTACCTCAGCAAGAAGTGAGCTACAAAAAGTATTAACCGACTGCAACACGGACAGCTCAAGTACTTTAACAACAGAAGCTTACGCACTACTTTATTTTAACACAGAATATTTGGTTAACAAACTGCCGGAAGCTCCGGCTGTTGAAGGTTTAGCCGTAAAACTTGAAGACAGTCAAGGTAACCTGCTTCAAGGAGGCAGTCTGCAATACTACGACGGCGGCTGGAAAGTCGCAATAGATAACGGAGACGGTACATTTACTGTGCAAACAGAACGCACAACGGTAAGCCTAAAAATGGTTTATGTGGGCGGTTCTCAGCAAGTTAATAATGTAACTGTAGGAAGTACGCCTTATATTTTCCAAACCGTAAACACAACCGTTAAATTGCTAAACAGCCAAGGTGCACCAATAGATACCGGAGCGGTTAAATACTATGCAAGCGGCTGGAAGGATTTCGGAACAACTCAAAACGGAGTTACAACCAAAGAATTGCTCCCTGTTAAATATACATTTAAGATGAACCATGAAGGCGGAAGCATAAATAAAGAACAAGGAATTGACACAAACTCAACGGTAATATTTCAAACCGTAAATGTAGAAGTACAATTAAAAGACTCACAAGGTAATTTATTAAAT
Organism: Bacteroidota bacterium; assembly: GCA_024762835.1. Classification (GTDB taxonomy): domain Bacteria; phylum Bacteroidota; class Bacteroidia; order Bacteroidales; family M50B96; genus JANTGP01. The sequence continues at coordinate 1,813 of JANTGP010000205.1, read as the reverse complement.
GGTGGATTTGCTAAATATTACGCTTCGGGCTGGAAAGACTTTGGAGAAGCTGCAAACGGAACAGTAACCAAGGAACTGTTACCAAGAGAATACACATTCAGAATGGAATACGGTGGTGCAGGTATTGATCAAAAACAAGATATAGGCACAGATCCGGTTCTTGTATTTCAAACAGTAAATACAGAGGTGCAGCTAAAAGATTCCCAAGGTAATTTGTTAGACGGAGGAAATGTTAAATATTACGCTTCGGGTTGGAGGGACTTTGGTCAAGCCACAAATGGAACAGTAACCAAAGAACTATTACCGAGAGAATACACATTTAGAATGGAATATGCCGGCGGAAGCATTGATAAAAAAGAAAACATAAGTATAGATCCGGTTGTTGTATTTCAAACAGTAAGTGCAGAAGTTCAGCTCAAAGACACACAAGGTAATTTGTTAAGTGGTGGAGTTGCTAAATATTACGCATCCGGTTGGAAAGATTTTGGTCAAGCCACAAACGGTACTGTAACTAAAGAACTATTACCGAGAGAATACACATTCAGAATGGAATATGCCGGTGCAAGCATTGACAAAAAACAAGATATAGGCACAAATCCGGTTGTTGTATTTCAAACAGTAAATGCAGAAGTTCAGCTAAAAGATTCCCAAGGTAATTTGTTAGACGGCGGAAATGTTAAATATTACGCCTCGGGTTGGAAAGACTTCGGAGAAGCTGCAAACGGTACCGTAACTAAAGAACTGTTACCGAGAGAATACACATTCAGAATGGAATATGCCGGTGCTAGTATTGACAAAAAACAAGATATAGGCACAAATCCGGCTGTTGTATTTCAAACAGTAAATGCAGAAGTTCAGCTAAAAGATTCCCAAGGTAATTTACTTGAAGGAGGGAATGTTAAATATTATGCTTCGGGTTGGAGGGACTTCGGTCAAGCTACAAATGGCACTGTAAGAAAAGAACTGTTACCGAGAGAATACACATTCAGAATGGAATACGGTGGAGCTAGTTTAGAACAGAAACAAGATATCAGCAGTTTAAGTCCGGTTGTCTTTGCAACTGTAAATTGTATAGTTAGAGTTGTAGATGGTTCCAATCAAACAATAGATAATGCAATTGCTTCCTATTATGCAAGTGGATGGAAAGAGATAGGAAATACAACAAATGGCGAGGTTAATAAAGAACTACTCCCTAAAAATTACAGTTTTAGAGTAAATTACAATGGAATAAATAAAGATAAACAACAAGATATAACTAGTAATAATATTGTTGAATTTGTATTTGAATAATAATTGTCATTCCCGCGAACCTGCCTGCGGTAGGCAGGAGCGGGAATCCATACTAAATTTTAAAGATTAAGCTGTAAATTCAAAGGAGAAAATAAAATGAGAACGATTATATTTTTATTATTGCTAACAAGTTTAGCTTATTCACAACTTACACCTACAGGGACAGTGTATGAAATACCGTTTGCAAGCAAAGGGAATGAAATAGAATTAGCAGTATTAAATGATTCAGATATAAATATAAGTAATGTAAGAATAACGCCAATAGAAAAACCAAACTGGATTAAATTCGTAAAAGAAGAAGAAAAGATAGCAAACTTAACATCAAACAAAGAGGTAGCAGTAACCTTTAACTTTGATGTGGAAACGGAAGCAAAAATAGGCGAAGAACAAATACTAAAGTTCCAAATAACCGGCAACAATCAACAGTGGGAGAAGGAAATAAAGATAACCGTACTACCGCCGGATAAATTTGAACTAAACCAGAATTACCCGAATCCTTTTAACCCGAGTACGACAATAACAT
>JANTGP010000204.1 GCA_024762835.1 Bacteroidota bacterium | reverse complement strand
GAATTAATTGAATCTGCTAACAAGAAGATTAATATCCAACAATTGCCAACCGGCACATATCATATAGTCCTTAGTACTAAAACAGCTATATTATTAAACTCAAAGCTAATTGTTGTTAAACCATAAATCTGCTTAGCTTTATTTGTGGGAGAATTCTCTATTCTCATTTTTTTTTATAGATTTGTCACCATGCAAAAACACTTATTACAACCTTTAGACATAATTTTTCTCATTGCTTATGTCGTGATTTGTATAGGAATTGGCATTTATGCCTCACGCAAACAAAAAGACAACGATTATCTTATTGCCGGACGAAAGTTAGGTTTTTGGGGATTTACATTCTCAATTCTTGCAAGTTATATTGGCGGATCAGCTATTGTTGCCTACTCTGCATTTGTATATAAATTTGGGATATCTGCTTTGAGTATGTTTATGGGAACAGCAGTAGGATTTCTTATTTTTATCTCGTACGCAAAAAAGATTCGCAAACTGGGAAAAGAAAAAGAATTCATAACCTTATCAGACTGGTTTTATAACAGTTACAACAAAAAGACAGGTTTAGTATCTGCTCTTATTATGTTCTTTGTTTATTTTGGATTACTAACCAATCAATTTGTTGCTGGTAGCAGTATCCTTTCGGGAATGAGTGGTTGGAGTTACGATACATCTCTAATTATTTCAGGCTCGGTAATATTACTCTACCTTATTTTAGGAGGTTTCAGAAGTGTTGTTAAAACAGACATTTTTCAATATGTCGTTCTAATGGTTCTGTTTCTGTTGTTCATTTATATAATATTTTCCGATACAGGAACTATGACAATAAAAGTTTTTGACTTAAAAGACATGAATGTTTCCATGACCTTTGGCTTCATTTTTTATGGGATATTATCAGTCTTCTTTGTATCGGAATATTGGCAACGTGTGTATGCTGCAAACGACGATAAAGTAATAAGAAGAGGTTTGCGAAATTCAGCATGGCTTATTGTTGTTACAGGCCTAATGCTTTCTATGATTGGCTTGTTTGCTAAAACTAATTTTCCGGGTATAGATGCAAATGATGCACTATCTATCGGGCTCAGAGAATTACTACCTAAAGCTTATGTGGGCCTTGGTCTTATCTTAATATTTGCAGCTATTATGAGTTCGGCAGATACAATGATTTTTGTTCTTGCCTCGAGCCTTGCTAAGGATTTTATACACCAGTTTGGCAGTCATAAATATAAAGCAATGAATCTGGCTAAGCTTACACGTATATTTATTGTATTAATATCAATAACCAGTATGATAGCTGCTTATTTCTTTAGAGATATTGTTGCTGTTGTAATGACAATCTCAGGCGTTGGCTTTGCAATTATACCGCCACTCATGTCAACTTTTCATTGGAAAATTAAATCATCAGCTGCTTTAGCAGGATTAATAAGCGGTTCATTATATGTATTAATACTCGTAGTTACCGGTAATATTGTGTCAGAATTTGCTGTTGCTTCCTTCCTGGTTTCTGCATTAGCAATGATAATTGTTCAGAAATTCTCAAAACAAGAAAACTTAATCGATAATAAAATTAAATAACCAAAATTATAATACTATGAAGAATTCACTACTATTCACTGTTGTACTCTCATTACTAATTTCTTTAGCTTATGCCCAAGATGATACTAAGCCTGAGAATGTAAAAACGGGCTTAAACGTAGGCGGAATACCTGTTGTGGCTTTTGATTCCGACCTTGGATTCCAATATGGTGCATTGGCTAATCTTTACTTTTATGGTAATGGAAGCACATATCCCGAGTATCGCCATTCCTTATATTTCGAAGTCTCGAGATACACAAAGGGAAGTGGAATAAATCGTTTTTTCTACGACTCAAAATATTTAATCCCTAAAATTAGAGTAACAGCAGATATTAGTTATCTAACAGAACAAGCACTAAACTTTTATGGGTTTAATGGCTATCAATCAGTCTATAACTCAGCATGGGAAACAGACCTCTCTCGCATGTATTACAGGCAAGACCGTTCAAGGTTTCGTGTAACATTAGACCTACAGGGAAAATTAAAATATGATAATTTAAGATGGATTGCGGGTTTTGCTTCATTCAATGATAAAATTGCCTCTGTTGATATTGCAACAATGAATGAAGGCAAAGAAAGTGATTTACTCCCTACCTTAGATTCCATACCGGGCTTATTTGAGAATTACGCAGCATGGGGAATAATACCGGATGCTGAAAAAAACGGTGGAATGACAAATTATATTAAAGCCGGTTTAGTGTACGACAGTCGCGATAACGAGCCAAACCCAATGAAAGGAATATGGACAGAAGCTACTGTTGTAACAGCTCCCGGATTTATAGGTAACGATTTTCCTCACACAAAACTTAATATAACACACCGACAATATTTTACAGTTATTAAAAATGATTTGTCATTTGCATATAGAATAAGCTACCAACAAACAATTAGCGGACATACACCATTTTATATGCAAACAAATATTGTTACTTCATTTTTGAGAGGTGCAAATTCCGATGGTTTGGGAGGTAGTAAATCATTACGTGGTATTCTCAGAAACCGTATCGTTGGCGATGGTATTGCTTACGGAAATGCAGAATTAAGATGGAAATTTGTTCGCTTCACTTTGCTTAAACAAAATATCTATCTCGGACTAAATGCTTTTGTTGATGCAGGAATGGTTACAAAAGAAATTGAAATCGACAAGTCGGGTATACCAGCCGAGATTGACCAAAGTGAATTTTTCAACACCGAGAAAGATAAACTACATTTAGGATATGGAGCAGGTTTCAGATTTGCTATGAATCAGAATTTTATAATTGCAGTTGATTATGGTATGGCAGCAAATAAACAAGATGGCACAAGCGGTTTATATATTGGATTGAACTATTTATTTTAAAATAAAGGTGTACATAATTATTTTTGCTAAATGGAATATTCTATTCTTAAAGTTGAAAATCAAAAACATGCTCATCAATTTCTTGATGTTGCCAGAGAAATTTATAAAAATGACAGTAACTGGGTCTGTCCTCTTGATTTTGAGATTGAGGGAATATTCGACCCATCGAAAAATAAATTTTTCCAACACGGCGAAGCAAGCAGGTGGATATTATTAGATAAAAACAAGAAATACCTTGGCAGGATAGCCGCTTTTATAAACGAAAATAAAGTCAACCAATGGGAACAGGCAACCGGCGGGATAGGATTTTTCGAATGTGTCAATAACCAGATTGCTGCCAACAAATTATTTGATACCACAAAAAAATGGCTCATAGAAAGAGATATTAAAGCCATGGACGGACCAATTAACTTTGGCGAAAACTTTAATCATTGGGGCTTGTTGGTTGACGGCTTTTCACAACAGGCTTATGGAATGCCATATCATCACCAATATTATAAAGAGTTATTTGAAAATTACGGGTTTAAAGTTTTCTTTAAGCAATATACCTATCATCTTGATATTACAATCCCATTCCCTGAACGATTTTGGCGAATTGCCGAAAGGGTTGTAAACAAACCCGATATAGAATGTTTGCATTTTAACTATGCAAATAAGAAGAAGTTCCTGAACGACTTAGTTGAGATTTACAATGACACATGGCAAACAGTTAAAAAAGATGCAACAGCTATTGATTACAAAGAGCTTGACACTATGCTAAGTGAGGCAAAGGATATAATTGAAGAGAAATTTATTTGGTTTGTGTATAAAAACAATGAACCGGCTGCATTTTTTATTATGTTTCCTGATGTAAATCAAATATTAAAACATCTTAACGGAAAGCTTAATTTTATTAATAAACTAAAATTTGCATATTACAAATGGACGAAAACTATTACCCGTAGTCGAGTATTAGTAATGGGGGTTAAACCACAATTTCAGCGAATGGGACTCGAATCTGCTATTTTTTACCAGTTAAAAAAAGTCTTTGATGGTATGCCCCACTATAACGAGATTGAATTATCGTGGGTGGGTGATTATAATCCAAGAATGATAAAGCTTTTTGAAAATACCGGAGCAAAACATAAAAAGACACATATTACTTACAGGTTTTTATTTGACAAAAATGCTAAATTCGAGAGAATGCCAATACCGGATAGTAAGCTGATAAAAAAGAAATAATAATTACTTTCTGCCAATTACCTTTTCAGCAGCAGCAACAATATCAGGCGTATCAAGATGATATTTTTCCATTAAAGCATCAGGTGTGCCGCTTTCTCCAAATTTATCATTAACAGCTACCATTTCCATTGGAACAGGGTATTCTCTAACGAGAAGTTGGGCAATGCTATCTCCAAGACCACCGTTCATAAAATGTTCTTCGGCAGAAACTACAGCACCGGTTTTCTTAACGGATTTTAATATAGCCTTTGCATCGAGTGGTTTTATTGTATGAATATTAATTATTTCGGCAGATATTCCTTTTGCTTCAAGAATTTCGCCAGCTTCAATAGCCTTCCAAAGCAAATGACCGGTAGCAAATATACTTACATCAGAACCTTCGTTAAAAACAATTGCTTCTCCAATTTTAAACTCATCATCAAGGCTTGTAAAAACAGGCACTTTAGGTCTACCAAATCTTAGGTAAACCGGATTGTCAATTTCTGCAATAGCAATTGTTGCCAAATATGTTTGATTGTAATCGGCAGGATTAATAACTATCATATTTGGTAACATCTTCATCAAACCTATATCTTCCATTATCTGATGTGTTGCACCATCCTCACCAAGAGTGATTCCTGCATGAGAAGCACATATTTTCACGTTCTTATTTGAATATGCAATTGATTGACGTACCTGATCGTAAACACGTCCTGTAACAAAATTTGCAAATGAACCCGCAAATGGAATTTTACCACCAATGGTCATTCCGGCTGCAACACCAATCATATTGGCTTCTGCAATACCGGCTTGAAAAAAACGCTCCGGAAACTCATTCTTGAAAGCATCCATCTTTAAAGAGCCGGTCAAGTCTGCACACAATGCAACAACATTCGGATTACGCTTCCCGGCTTCAAGTAAGCCTGCTCCAAAACCCGAGCGGGTATCTTTCTTTTCAGTATAGCTATATTTCTTCATTTGCTTAATTTTTTCTTGCCCCTGCAAAATTTATCATATAAAATATGCGTACAAAGGTAAACTTTAGGTAATAAGATAAAAGATTACATTCAATCAACTTATTAACAATTCATTTGCACAAAGTGAATAAAATCACCAACTGTTAAATTATTAGTACTTATCATAATGATTCATAAGAAAAAAAAACATTATTCAAATTAATACATTATTTTTGCGTTCGCATATAATCC
>JANTGP010000203.1 GCA_024762835.1 Bacteroidota bacterium | reverse complement strand
TTTTCTCAATAGCTAAGGCTATTCAGAAAAATTTATGCCTTACATCTTATTCATTCTATCTGTTTCTTGAAAGAAAGGAATTTTTAGAACCCTCCTTTACTAATCGGCATTACTGATGCTCACAGCGTGAATAAATAAAAAAGCCTGATGATTTATTAATAATTATCAGTATATTTGTTGCACAATATATGTAACACTTTTTGTGTAACACTAAAAATGTAATTCTTATGAAATATGTAAACCCTTTCCCTATATTAGACTATGTAGGACCTGAGTATTTTTGTAACAGAGTAAATGAAACAGCTAAATTATCGTCAGCATATAAAAATGGCAGAAACATTACTCTTACATCTATTAGAAGGCTTGGAAAAACAGGTCTGATAAAACACTTTTTTAATACACTAAAAAATGAAGATATAAGAATTCTGTATATTGATATCCTAAAAACGCAAAACTTATCTGAATTTGTTAAAGCATTTAGCAATAAGATTCTCGAAGATGAGAAGAATAATGCTAACTGGTTCAGCAAACTATCGAAACTTATTTCAGGAATAAAAGCCCGGATATCTTTTGATGAAATTAGCGGTGCACCAAGTATAGAGTTTGGACACAGCTCTGATACCGACACTGAAAAATCGCTTGAGAGTATTTTTAATTATCTCGCAAACCAGAAAGAAGAATACCTGATTGCTTTTGATGAATTTCAACAAATAACAAACTACCCCGAAAAAAATGTTGAGGCAGTATTACGTACAGCCATCCAGAATCAGCATAAAGACAGATTTATATTCTCAGGAAGCAGTAAGCATATTTTAATAAGTATGTTTAACGATTATGCACGCCCATTTTATCAAAGTGCCGAAATATTAAATTTAGAGAGATTAGAGCTTGTAGAATATTCGGGTTTTATTAAGAAGCTATTTGCCCGATATAATAAAACTATTGATAAAGAGATTATTGATTACTATGTCAATTTTCTTGATGTCCACACTTTTTATGTACAGTATTTTTTCAATAAACTATTTGACAAAAGTGATTCTGTTATTACCGAAATAGATGCACAAACAATATTTGACGAAATTTTAAAAGAAAAAGAGTTCGTGTATCTTAATTACCGAAATATCCTCACTAAGCTCCAGTTTAAACTTCTTGAAGCTATTGCAAAGGAAGATGGAGTAAGCAAACCAAATGCCTCGTATTTTTTAAGAGAATATAACTTCTCGCAAGCAAGTTCAGTAAATAAAACCCTTGAAGGATTATTGAATAAAGAACTGATTTACAGAGAAAATAACCAATACAAAGTATATGATGTTTTCTTTTCGAAATGGTTAAAGCAGTTGTAAAGATAAACAACTATTTAAAGGATGGTTCTAAGCCCGCCGGAAACAATCTACCATTGATTAATAATTAATGATTTTTTGATAGTTACAGCCTGGGTAATTAAAAATAAGCCTGGTATTATTTGTTATAAAGAGCTATCTGTTTGCTTATCCACATCATGACTTGCGGAGAAGCAGGCAACCAATAAGCGAGTATCTTTGTCTATTTTGAAATCTTATTACAAATTCTCACAATAGTTCTTACTTACAAAAGCTTTGTGTATCTTTGTAAAAAGAGAAAACAGCAGTTTAACAATAAGCTTAAGACAGCATTATCATGAAAAATTCAGTTATTATCATTTTAGGCCTTTTACTTCTTTCAAATATTGCAAGTGCCCAATTCGGAAATTCATTATCTAGCGATGGTGTACAGGACTATGTAGAGATAGCTGATAATGATGCACTTGACTTAATAACTGATTTTACTGTTGAATGTTGGGTAGAACCAAAATTAGTCGACCGCTTAACATTAATAAGAAAAGGATGGTGCCAAAGTGGAAACAGCTCATTCAATTTAGCAATTGTTTTGGGTAAAGTTGTATGGACATGGGTTCCTGAAGGAAACTGCAATTATGCAAATAGTTACAAGACAAACGATGCTGTGATAAATGCCGGTGAATGCACTCATATAAGTCTTGTTCATTCAAGCACAGAAGTTAAAATTTACGTCAATAATATTCTTGTCCCGGGCAGCCTGACAAATGGGTCGTATTCTGCCATTTATAATAGCTCTGAATCACTCACCATTTCTGCATACAAATTTTTGTCAGGTGTTATGGGAAACTTTTATAATGGGGCAATTGATGAAATAAGATTTTGGAATTATAAACTATCGCAACAGGAAATTTTTGATTACTCAAATGCACCCCTCTTTGGTGACGAAGCAGGACTAATTGCCTATTTTGATATGGAAGATACAGGTGCAGGCACATCATTAACAATTACAAACAAAGCAACTGCCTCGGGTGCCATTACAGGATATGGCTATGGATCAGTTACAAGTCCTGTATTTATTCCATCATGTGTTCAGCCCTCAGGGATTGAGCAATCAGCAAATAACAAAGAACAGAGCCTATATCCAAATCCGGCAAATAATATGTTTTACCTAAGTGGGTATGAGGATATAAGTTACGTACAGATTTATAATGTAAACGGAGTATTAGTAAAAACAGCAACAGCAACAAGCAGCCTTAATATTTCTGATTTGCCAAATGCTGTTTACATGGTTCGCGTATTTTACAAAAATGGTTTAGGCTTAAAGAGAATTGTTAAGCTATAAATCATATTCCCTTTTTCAGGAAACCTGAACTTACCCAATAACGGAACTTAATTATCATCATGCCTTTACCGGCTTGAAATCTTATACCATAGTAAACAAAGAGTAATATACTGGCAAGCCATTTAAACAATTCGCTAAAAACAGATTGTAATAGCTCGAATTTACTTATATCCAAAGCTCTTACTTTTTCACTATAGCCAACTCCTAAAGCTTGTTTATTAATGAACTCTATTGTTAATCTCTTATCAGGTACTTGATGATAAACCCATGGCCCGGCTGAATACCATATTTTCCCTCCGGCAGACCGTATCCTGTTAAATAAATCTTTTTCTTCACCGCCTAGCATGTTCTTACCGGTACGACCTAGATTCTCATTAAAATTACCAACTTTGTTAATGATATCTCTCCTTAAAACCATATTTGCACCAATAGGATACTTGTTTGTTGGGAATTCTTTGTCAGAATCACCTAAATTAATAACAGACATTAATGGCTCTAAAAATTTCGACATCCAGTTTGGCCTTTCCGTTTCATATAGTGGAAGAATTTTTCCACCAAGAGCAACTACATTCTCATGTAAATTAAAAAAGCTGCTTACTTCTTTCACATAATCAGTACAAACTATGGCATCATCATCAATAAATGAAAGTATAGCTGCCTTTGACTCAACAATCCCTCTATTTCTTGCTGCTGATAATCCTTGTTTCATTTCAACAAAATAATTAAAATTTAAATCGGGGTTTGATTTTTTAAAATCAAGGCAAATTTGTTCGGTAGTATCTGTTGAGTTATTATTAATTAATACTACCTCATATTTGGTTTTGTCAAAAGTCTGGTTGTTAACACCATCAAGACATTTTGCTATAAAATCATCACGATTATATGTGCAGATTATTATTGATACTTCTAGTTTATCCATTTTTAATCCAATATTTTTACATATCACAAAATTATTGTTTGTAAAAATACTATTTTCGATTAATAAATATCTTCTCGGTAAAAACTTTTGATTCAGTAATAAATTTAAGCAAATACATTCCGTTATTAATATCCGTAATATTTATTTTATTGTTGAATTTAGAAGATATTATCACTTTTCCCGAAAGGTCAATTATCTGATAATAAACTCTATCATTCGGAGTTATATCAGCATTAACATAAATATAATCGGATGCAGGATTAGGAAATATTTTAAAATGATTTGTGTATACATTATCAATTTCCATAATGGAATCTAAATATAAAATCCAAACGGCACCTGCATCTGTGAGGCCATCATCATCTAGTGGTGCACCAACAAGTAATTCATTATTATTATCAGAAAAGTGAGTGAGATACTTTCCAAAAAAGTCATAATCATTTAAGATACCGGTAAAGCCACCTTCAATTGAACTAATTTTTTGTTGTGCTTTTACTGTGCCATTGCTATTAAGAAGAAGAACCCAAACTGCTCCTTTTTGAGTGCCACTTGTAATATCTAAATGGTAACTAATAGCCAAATCATTAATATTATCACCATCAATATCCATAATGCCTGTTGTTCCATATCCAAATCCTGAATTAGATTGCAATGTACCTGTAAACCCGCCTTGTGTTGCACTAATTTTTTGATTTTGAATTACCGTGCCATTAGTATCTAAAAATAGAATATAAACTGCTCCAAAATTATTTCCACCATCATCATCACCAATTGCTCCAACAGCAATATCAATAATACTATCTCCATTAATATCTCCAAGGTTTGACAATCCAAAACCAAATTTATCCTCATCATCAAGTGTAACATTGAAATTTCCGTTATAGTCATTTATCCTTTGTTGTGATTGAACTGTTCCGTCAGGATTTAAAAATAATATCCAAACACAACCCCTATATAATCCACCTTCGTTATCATAGTTTGGTGTGCCAACGGCGATATCCGGAATGTTATCATTGTTTAAATCGCCTAAGCCACACGAGCTTATCCCAAAAACTCTATTTTGAGTTAATCCTGTTAAACCACCTTGTGTTGCACTAATTTTTTGATGAGATATTACTGTTCCGTCTTTGTCAAGAAATAAAATCCATTCAGCCCCACTATCTTGTGCTCCATCATCATCTCCCCAAGCACCAACTCCAATATCTACATACCCGTCATTATTTAAATCGCCAAGAGCCGCAATACTACAACCAAACCAATCTTGATTATCCAAAACACCTGTAAAATTACCTTCCAAATCACTAATCTTTTGCGAAGCCCTTACTGTTCTGTCCGGGTTTAAAAAAAGAATCCATACAGCTCCTCGCTGATAGCCTCCATCACCATCATATCTTGCCCCAACAGCTAAATCTTCAAAACCATCATTGTCTAAATCTCCAATTACTTTGCATGTTCCAAAATAATCATCGCTTTGTAAATTTCCGGTAAAACCGCCTTGTGTTGCACTAATTTTTAAAAAACTGTTTACCGAAATAGTTTGCGAAAAGGTATTTTACTATGCTTAATTTCTTCATAAGAGGATTATTTTTAGTTTTCGATTGGTTGTTTATTGACAATAAGACAAAATTTAAAAACAAAGGTTGCCCCAAATAAATGAAAAAAAATGTAATCAAAATAAATATAGGAGGGTTCTGAAAATTCATTTGCATCAAGATTTGCATAGTTTTTTATAGACAATGAAAATTTA
>JANTGP010000202.1 GCA_024762835.1 Bacteroidota bacterium | reverse complement strand
TTTTTGCAAAAATGATGACACGGTTATTAATTATTTTATTTACCTTTTTTCCTTGATGAAAAAAGTAACAAAAAAATCAATAAGAAACGATGCTTCCACCCGCCAACTGCCAGATTAATTGTCTCATTTTTGTATTTAAAATTCCGAGCATCAACGAAAGGCTTCATTTTTATCATTTGCCATACAGTTGGCAGTTTTCGCCATCCCGAGGCTCCCCGTTTCTTAGGGCTCACCCGCCTGAGCTTTTCAAGCTCATTAAGATTAAAGACAGGATTATCAATTATCAATAATGAATTATATCTTTACAAAATCACATTAGAATTGAAAAACAACATATATTATGGATGAGAAATTTAGTCTGATTTCAGAATTAATCAAAATGGCAAAAGTTGATGGTAAGATAAAGTTGGAAGAGTACGATTTCCTTTTAACTTTATGTAAAATTCTGGATATTAGCAAAACAGAATTTAACAACCTACTGGATGATGAAAAAAGCTTTCAGGCACCCGGCAATGAGAATGAGCGAATTGTACAATTCTATCGTCTTGTCCTTTTGGCTAATATCGATCTTGATGTAAACATAGAAGAGTTGAATCATTTGAAAAAAGCCGGTCTGAGATTAGGCTTGAATTTGTACGCAATCGATACTGTTCTAGAGGAAATGAAAAAGCATAAAAACGGAAAAATCCCAACTAAGAGACTTATTGAAATTTTCAGGGTAAACCTTAACTAAATAGCATCAGCAAGATAACGCTATGGAATATAAATCAAACCCAGCATTAAAAACAATAAAAACTAAGAGGGAAGGAAACCCTGTACTCAAAGGTAAGTTTGTTAACTCAAGCATTCAGAATAATAATTTGAGTTTGTTTAGTATATTGAAATGGAAATTATCAAAGAATCCTCAGGCAGAGGAAAAGAAAAATGACAATTTTAAACTTACAACTATTCCTAATAATTCTTTTCTGAAGTCATATGAAGATATGATAATTTGGCTTGGTCATGCTTCTTTTTTTATTCGAATTAATGATATAAATATTTTAATAGATCCTGTGTTTTTTTCGATGCCGGGGTTTAAGCGTTTATCACAATTACCATGTAATATTGAGGAGTTTATAGATATAAACTACTTATTAATTTCACATTTTCACCGAGACCATTTTGATAAGAAATCAGTATCAATCTTATGCAATAACAATCCGGGTATTGAGGCACTAATACCTTTGGCAGGAAGTAGGTATTTCAATAAAATGAAGATTAAGACACAAGAAGCTGCTTGGTACCAAAAGTATGATACTGAAAAGATTGAAGTTTTATTTTTACCGGCAAAACATTGGCATAAGAGATCATTAAACGACACAAACAAAGTTCTTTGGGGAAGCTTCATAATAAAAAGTGAAAATACAATTATTTACTTTGCCGGAGATACCGCATACGGAAATCACTTTGCAGATATACAGAAAGAATTCAGCGATATTGATTACTGTATTTTACCTATAGGTGCATATAAACCTGAATACATAATGAAAGATTCTCATATGGCACCTAAAGAAGCCCTGAAGGCTTTTACAGAGCTCGGGGGGAAAACAATGATACCAATGCATTACGGAACATTTGATTTATCTGATGAACCTTTAGGTGAACCATATAGAGTGACAGTACAAGAAGCTAACAATTATAATATCAAGTTTATGAATGTTGGTGAGGAGTTGAAATTAAAACTTCAGTCGTAGCATAAGTTTAACTTCTGTTTTACGGTTACCCTGAATTTCATTTAGCCCTGAGCTTATTATATCTTTATCTGCGTAAGCTGTTTGCGATATCCTAAACCAAGCCGATGTTGTTGTATTTATTTTCCATCTGGCTACAAGATAGCTTCGTATTCCTTTTGAATACATTGCGGGAACAGAAAAGGAATAAAGCACATCATCTTCCCATGCATATATTCTTGTGTACCAGGACTGAGTATCGAATACAGCAAAACGAGCCGACAGGCTTAATGGAAAACGCAAGAATGAATATTTAACATCCTGATAAATCAACCAACCATTCTCACTATTCTCATCTCTGCCATAAAATGACCATTCAATACGGTTTTTAAATCTCAGATTATCATTTACCGAATAAATCAAATTATATCTTATACTTTGCTTTGATATATCGCTAAGTTTACCTGTTGCACTTAGTTCAGTACTTGCATTTTTTTGATATTGCTCAAATTTATAGCGAAAATACATTTGAAAATTATGATTATAATAATAATTTCCTTGTAATAAATATTCATAACCACTTGAGGGAGCATCAACACCAAATCGTAACCAAGGGAAGCTATACATATCAAACCAGGTAGAAAATTTCCAACGTGAGAAAGCTGTCATCTCCAAACCTAAAAATGTACCTGTTTCATTACTGACACTTTGCTTTTCGCCAAATGCATTTGCTCTGACAGCATAATATTCTTTTGGATAATAGCGATTCACAATAATAAAATCGGCAATGTTCGATAGCCTGAATTTGGCACCATTAATTGTCGCAAGCCTGGCTTTATCGTTTATGGCGGTTTCGCCAAACAAACTCACATTAAGTATCCTAAAACGGTAATCTACACTTAGATTTGAGAGTTCATTCCCTTGAAAATAAAACTGATTCCATAAGCTTTCATCACGGATTATTTCCGAGTCATAAGATTCATGCACATAATTTAAACCAACATAAGCTGATTTGAATCTGTAATTTAAATTTGCCCCAAAAATATTCTCACGTACCGAGTGGCGGTCAATCATTTGTGAGGCTGTAGCATGAATGCCCGATAGCTGTAATGATGATACAATTATTTCTTCATCCTGTAAGGTATCCTTGTCCGAAATATTCCCATCTACCAGTTTCGACGATGCATAAAGGTTTAAGCTAATATTGTTTTTTTCGAGACTTAACCCCGCTCCTCTTAAAAAATTAAACTCATCAACCGACGAATATGAACTTAATCCTTGTCCTGTTCTTTCCAAGCCAAACAAATTATCAACTGATTTTCCAAATGAATAACCTGTCCACATTATTAAACCCTGACCAAAACGAGCATGAAAATCACCAAGGTTAATCTGTTTAACTACTCCCTTATTTTTTAGCTGAAAATGAAAAGAGCTAAAGTCGAAACCTTGCTTTTGACTTCCTTTAAAGAATTCTTCACCCGAATCTTTTTCGCCGGTTAAACCGAATTTCAAACGATTATGAAATGAAAAATTGTAACGGGCATAAAGCTTTGGACTGCTACCAAGATACCGGCTATTTGGCTTTTCTGACAATAAAGAATCACATATTGATTCATAACCTTTAGCTCTTTCAATTGTATTCTGATACCTTAATAATACTTGATTCCTACCGTATTTCAGAGCAGTTCTCAATCTTAGTTTATGCGTATCCTCAGATTCTTTCAGAGTAACAAAAGGAAGAAGTTTGCGGATAGTTTCCATATCGTAACCATCTATGAGCTGCAATTCGTAGATACTAACAAATTCCCCATTATAAGATGGATAATCAAGCAGATTTGATATTTGATAATTATTCAGAAAATGCAAACGGTTAAGTTGACTTTCGCTGGTATTATTGATATTAATAGGATTTTCGGCAAAATAATATAAATCCTCAAGCAAAGATGTCAAGTCAATATCCGATTCTTCGTCAGCAGATATTTGCTCTACTATTTCTTCGATCATCGACGACAAACTCTCGTCGGCTTGCTGTGCCAACAAAATGCTTGAGATTAACAGGAAAAATATTGTAAACAGATAGCGAATCATCAAAAAGAGAAATTAAAATGAATATATCATTGATACATGGGGAGTAATTCCCAGTTCCTTATTTGTGGTGAAAGCAATATCAAGTATTAAGCCCTTTAGTTTGTATCCTATCCCAAATGAATTACTTACAGGTTTTAAGCTTATTCCTGTTCGAAGGAAAAAATTATCAATAAGTTTATATTCTATTCCGGCTTTAATACGCGGTTCAAACTCAAGCTCTTTCTCAATCTCAGCTCCAATAAAAGATTTATCACCCATTTTATATCCAATGCCAAAGCGATAAATTGTAGGAATTCTCTCATCCTGATAGCTTGCCATTGATGAGCGTGTAGGATTATAAACATGAGCTGCAATAAACAGATTTTTAACCGGTTGGCTAAGCACGCCAAGTTCAACAACAACAGTACCGCTGCTGCCATAATCCTGGCTGATATAAGTATTCAAATAATCTAATTGCAATCCTGCAGAAAATTTTTCGCCAAATGATTTAGCGTAAGCCAGTCCAATTTTTTTCTCGTTATATTGGTTATAACCAAAATAAGAAAAGCTCATACCCAATACACCTCTTTTGGTTGGTACAGCGAGACCAAAGGCCTTATAAGCATATTCAGGTACAATATATCGATTATCGTAATACATACCAATACTAGTACTTTTTAAATACGCTAGCCCCGCCTGATTGTGCCATAAAGACCAAATATCTGAACACATTACCGTTGCATTACTCATACCGGCTTGCCTTGCTCCTACAGGATAATTATCGTGTCCGGCATAAGAAATACTTGTAATAATAAATAATACCAGTATAATAAATGTTTTTCTCATATCTGTTTAATAAATTTCCATAAAAATAGTAAATTAACAACAATTAAAGCAAGTTATATCTAAATATTATACCGATTAGTAAATGAACTTGATAACCATCGGATTTGAAACACAATTGGTATTATACATTCAGAGAGTTTCGTATAAGGCAAAGCTATTTTTTGTGTTCTGCAAAATTAAAAAAAGTAAGCATAGCCCTAGCTATAATGAAGTAAAAACTCTAACTAACAAGTATTCGGGTGTAAGCTTGTACTTGAATTGACACCATCATTCGTATCAGTCAACACTGCATTCATCTCTGGCCTATCGGCGAGACGAATGCTTAGTTGTTGGCATTTCGTATTTTATTTTTTTCGTATAAAATGTCTCTGTGTTATTTGATTTAGAAATGTTTTTGTTCCAATTAGTTCAAATTTCAGTTCATTGGGTAACTCTCCGAACAGTGAAGAGCCACCACCCAATAAAATTGGAATAGTTGTCAGCACCATTTCGTCAATTAAATCCTCTTTCAAGAAGTTTCGAATTGTGGTTCCTCCATCTACGTATAACCGATTAAATCCTTTTTCGTGAATTTGGTCTAAAATTTCAGTTAACGTTCCTTTGACCAAAAAGGCTTTGTCTTTATGAGATTCAGGTATTGCATTTAACTTATTACTCAATACAAAAACAGGTTTGTCATACGGCCAATCAACATCAAATCCGAGTACAGTTTCAAACGTTGTCCTTCCCATAACAAGTG
>JANTGP010000201.1 GCA_024762835.1 Bacteroidota bacterium | reverse complement strand
CTGGCTGAAGCATGAAGCCCCGTGGAATCACAAAAAATATCAATAGTAAAACCAAGAAGAAATGCAAGAATAAGCAAGAGCCAGCCCGGTGTCTCAAAGGGCAACAAAATAATAAACAAAATATAGAAGTAAGGATTTATTGATGATAGAAACTGTACATTGTTAAGAACCAGTACTTGAAGGAGTACTAGAAAAATAAAACGCAAAGTATTTTTTAAAATAATATTAATCATTTTCTGTCTTCTCTTCTAAAGATTTTTGCTCTTCAACCTGTCTGTTTTCAATTATATAAACATTAGTCAGGTTTTTATAATCAACAATCAGTTTCACCTTAATATAATAAAAGCTGTCACCCGTATTTTGTTTATATTCAATTATTCTGGCAACAGGAATACCCTCCGGAAACATTGCTGAATATCCACTGGTAACCAAAGTATCACCAATAGATAATTTTACATGAATTGGTATCTCTCTTAGTTCAGCTTTGCTATAATCTTTTCCCGGCCAAACCAAAGAGCCAAAATAGTTATTCTTCTTCAACTTTGCACTTATACTTATTTTATCTGACAGTACTGAAATTACAGTAGAATAATTATCTGATACAAACCTGGTTACACCAACAATTCCTTCAGGTGAAACAACAGCCATTTCGGGTTTGACACTATCAGTACGACCAACATCCAAGGTTAAATAATTACTCCTCCGGTAAACAGAATTATTAATTACATGAGCCGGTATGTAAACAAATTTATCGGTTTTATAATTAATCTTTAACGAATCAGCAGCCGGGTCAAGTTTAAGTAACGAACTTAATTTGTTATTAAGTTTAATATTTTCCTGCACCAACTCTTCGTTTGCAGTTTTAAGCCAAAGATATTGAGTAATATTATTGTATGTTTTATATATGGAACCAAAAACAATATCTGATGAATTAAAGAATTTTGCTCTTTGATAATTATTACTGCTAACCAAAATCGAAAGAGCAATTATCTCAAGTGTTAAAAACACGAGAAAGAAATGAAATCGATGTATGAAACGGATTAATTCCCTCACTTCTTTGTAATTGCTATTGAAGATTAACTACTCACTTAAAAAGTGGTGTTTATCTAAATTGTAAATAATTTCAGAAAAATCTTATGTCTTTCTCTCTAAGAAAGAGAACTTATCAATATTCTTTAATGCTATTCCACTTCCTCTGGCAACAGCTCTTAATGGATCTTCGGCAATATAAAATTTGATATTTGTTTTATTGGTCAATCTCTTATCCAAGCCACGCATCAATGCTCCTCCACCAGCCAGACAAACACCGTTTTTAAAAATATCAGCATACAATTCAGGAGGTGTTTCTTCCAGCACATTAATAATAGCAGTCTCAACTTTAGTAATTGATTTATCAAGACAATGAGCAATTTCCTGATACGATACAGGAATCTCAATTGGCAAAGCTGTCATTTGATGAGGACCTCGAACAATAAAATCATCAGGTGGGTCTTCTAAATCAGGAAGAGCTGCCCCTACATGAATCTTTATTTCTTCGGCTGTTCGTTCACCAATTTTAATATTGTGTTGGTGGCGCATGTACTCTTGTATATCAGAGGTAAAGTCGTCTCCCGCTATTCTTATGGATTTATTACAAACAATTCCGCCAAGTGAGATAACAGCAATTTCAGTTGTTCCACCGCCTATATCAACAATCATATTACCCTCCGGAGCTTCAACATCAATACCAACACCAATAGCTGCTGCCATTGGTTCGTATATCAAATACACTTCTCTGCCACCTGCATGTTCAGCCGAATCTTTTACAGCTCTAACTTCTACCTCGGTACTTCCCGAAGGAATACAAATAACAATCTTCAAACTAGGCGAAACCATTCTCTTTCGATGACTTATCATCTTAATCATTCCCCTAATCATTAATTCCGACGCATGAAAATCTGCAATTACACCATCCCTAAGAGGACGTATTGTTTTTATATTTTCATGAGTTTTACCGTGCATTTGTCTTGCTCGCTCTCCAATTGCTATCATTTTGCCACTTGAGCGATCAATAGCTATAATAGAAGGTTCGTCAACAACAATTTTATCATTAAATAAAATTAATGTATTTGCTGTTCCGAGATCAATTGCTATTTCCTGATTTAAAAAGTTAAAAAGACCCATATATAATTATTTATTTTTTTTGCAGGTTTACTAAAGATGTTCGTTCAAAAAAAAACGTGTAAATTTAACATCTTTTTTTTAATGTTTAAAATGTCTTATTCCGGTAAACACCATCGACAAACCATTTTCATTACAATAGTCAATCGAATCCTTGTCTCTTATTGAGCCTCCGGGTTGTATTACCGATTTAATTCCTGCCTTATCTGCTATCTCAACAGAATCGGAAAACGGAAAAAAAGCATCAGAAGCCATTACTGCTCCATTTAGGTCGAAATTGAAACCTTTAGCTTTTTCTATTGCATGTTTTAAGGCATCAACTCTCGAAGTTTGCCCAACACCGCTGGCAATGAGCTGCCCGTTTTTAGCAAGAACTATAGTATTTGACTTTGAGTGTTTTACTAGTTTATTGGCAAACAACAAATCATCAATCTCAGCTTTCGAAGGTGTTTTATCAGTAACTGTTTTTAAATCGGCATCTGTTTCAATCTTCAAATCTTTATCCTGAGATATAACACCATTTAATAATGACCTGAATAATTTGGCTGATTTCAATTTTTCTTTTTGAATTAGAATAATTCTGTTCTTTTTCTTTTTCAGAATTTCCAGTGCATCATCCTCATACGTAGGTGCTATTATCACTTCAAAAAATAATTTATTAATCTCTTCAGCTGTAGTTTTATCAACTTCAACATTTGTAATTAATATTCCACCAAAAGCAGAAACGGGGTCACCGGCTAAGGCATCTTTGTATGCATCAATAAGGACTTCACGTGAAGCAAGCCCACATGCATTATTATGTTTTAATATAGCAAAAGTTATTGAATCAAAATCTGCTATTAGATTTACGGCAGCATCAATATCAAGCAGATTATTATAGGAAATCTCTTTACCGTGAATCTTGTCGAAAAGCTTGTTAAAATTCCCAAAAAAGAAACCCTTCTGATGTGGATTTTCTCCATAACGAAGTTGCTTGCTATTTTGTATACTTTCCTTGAAGGCATCATTACCATCTCCTGTAAAATGCTTATAAATAGCTGTATCGTAATGAGATGAAATATTAAAAGCTTCACCTGCAAATTTACGTCTGTCTTCAATTGTTGTTTCTCCGCTTTTCTCTTCCAATAAAGAAATTAAATCATCATATTGATTTCGAGATGAAACAACTAAAACATCTTTGTAATTTTTTGCCGCAGCACGTATTAAAGAGATGCCTCCTATATCAATTTTTTCAATTATTTCTTGTTCACTTGCCCCGGACAATACCGTTTCTTCAAATGGATATAAATCAACAATAACCAAATCTATGGCAGGAATATCATATTCCTGCATTTGGTTCATATCGTCAGAATTATACCTTCGTGCAAGTATTCCACCAAACACTTTCGGATGAAGGGTTTTCACTCTACCTCCTAATATTGAAGGATAACTTGTTAAACTTTCAACTTCCGTAACATCAATAGAAAGACTTTCTAAATATTTAGATGTTCCACCTGTAGAAATAAGTTTTACATTAAGTTCGTCCAGTTTTTTTGCTATTACATCAAGTTTGTCTTTATGGAAGACAGAAACCAAGGCAGTATTTATTCTTTTCAAACTACTCATTTTCAAATATTTGTTTGTTTCTGCAAAAGTAGTTATTTAATTTACAATTATCAATGCTATGCAAAACATAAATTTAGTTTTTTTTGATTTGGCTATATCTTTTACGGAAAAATGATATCCTCTAATTTTTTAACAATAAAAAAACGGCTTAGTCAAACAAGTTAACCAAGCCGTTTCTTATAAATTTATCAAAGAGTTATTTCAAGCTATCATAAACAGCCATAACAGATTTAACAGCATCTGATGAGTCGCTTAACAACTTCATCTCGTCATTGTCTAGATCTAATGTGATAATTTCCTCTATACCTTCTTTGCCTAATTTTACAGGCACACCTAAATAAACATCGCTAAGACCATATTCTCCGTCTAATTTAGCACAAACTGGGAAAACACGGTTTTGGTCTTTTACAATCGACTCAACCATAAGGGCAGCAGAAGCACCGGGTGCATACCAAGCTGAAGTACCCATTAAATTAACTAATTCACCACCACCTTTTTTGGTACGTTCAACAATTGCATCAAGTTTATCAGCATCAATAAGATCAAGCACAGGAATACCCGAAACTGTTGTGTAACGTGGTAATGGAACCATAGTATCGCCATGTCCACCCATCAGCAATGCACTAATATCTTTTGGTGAAACATCTAATGCTTCAGCTAAAAAGGCTTTGTATCTTCCCGTGTCTAAAACACCTGCCATACCAAACACCTTATTTGACGATTTGCCCGAAGCAGTATGAGCTGCATAAGTCATCACATCAAGAGGATTACTTACAATAATAATAATAGCATCGGGTGAGAATTTAACAACCTGGTCAACTACACTTTTTACAATACCTGCATTTGTTTTAATTAAATCATCACGGGACATACCGGGCTTACGTGGTATTCCAGAAGTAATTACAACTACACCGCTTCCTTCGGTACGACTATAATCATTAGTTACCCCAACAACACGCGTGTTGAAATTATTAATTGACGATGTTTGCCAAATATCCAAAGCTTTACCTTCGGCAATTCCCTCTTTAATGTCCAATAAAACCACTTCGCTGGCTAATTCTTTATGTGCTATTACATTTGCACAAGTAGCACCTACATTACCGGCACCAATTACAGTTATTCTTTTCATTATTTATGTATTTAAATTAATTAGTGTTTATTTTCAGCGAAAGTAGAATAAATATATTTACTCTCAAAATTATTAATATCCGGTTTAAACCGGAATAAAATTTCAGGAGTGGCATGTCAAGACTTAAAGACTTAAATTACAAAGGTTTAATATTTTGGGCTAAAGCCCGATTGATAGTTTTATTAATTAAGCCCAGACTTAAGTCCGGGCATAGTAAAATCATGAAAACAACGGGCTTTAGCCCAAATTTCTCAAAATATTAAACAGCTAAATATTATCAGAAGTAAATTTGTAACAAAAGAGAAAAATAATACCGTAATAACAATTAATTTGCAATTTGTGACAACCCAAAATTACAAACTGCTGTCTAGCTCTTGTATTTGTATTTTTTCTTTCATGAGAAGCCCTGAAGGAAAATAAATAATAAAGAGAATATTTTATTAAGTTGAAAAGAAATGATAAATCATATTTTT
>JANTGP010000200.1 GCA_024762835.1 Bacteroidota bacterium | reverse complement strand
TTTAAATAATTAAATAAGTATAATTTATTATGACATTAGATGAAGTAAAACAAGAACTTATACAAATAGGTCATCCTGCAATTAGTCGCTCCTTGTATGACTTAGGGATTTTGAAAGAAATTAAACTAAAAGATAAAACTGTTATTGTTACCTTTGCATTTCCGTTTCCTGACATACCAATTGCTGATATGCTTATTAACTCAGTGGCACAGGCGGTTAAAAAAATGAATTATGAATATGAATATGCAATAACAACAATGAATCAAGATGAGAAGTTGGATTTTATGAGAATGGAGGCTCAGGCTTGGAAAGGAAACCAGTTCTAAATATAGTAAAACACTAAAATAAACAAACTAAATGTATTAAAATGTTACCAGTTAGAAAATCACAAAAGAAATTTTTCGGACTATTACTTTTATTTGTGGCAATCACCACGCCATGGATTTTGGGAATATTGTACGTAACTAATACAGATAATAACGGCAAAGACGTGTCTGTAAAACTAGTAAACTATAAAAAGGATACTATTCCTAAAGTTGACCATAGCAAGTTTGAAATTTTACAACAAAAGTTTGACAATCCTAAACAAGTAACAGAAGCCTGTTTGTCATGCCATAACTTAACCCACAAAGATGTTATGAAAACATCTCACTGGAAATGGACAAAACCCTATGTAAAAGATAATGGTGATACTATTCAGTTAGGAAAGAAAAACATTCTTAACAATTTCTGTATAGGTATTTCATCAAATGAGCCACGATGTACAAGTTGTCATATTGGTTATGGTTGGAAAGATCACGGTTTTGATTTCTCTGATAGCACCGGAATTGACTGCCTTGTCTGCCACGATAAAACAGGGACCTATAAAAAGTTTCCTACAGCAGCCGGTTATCCTGTTGACAAAGAAAAGAAATTTGGCAAAAAGACATTTTATCCACCGGATTACAATTATATTGCAGAGCATGTTGGTAATCCCGACAGACATAATTGCGGCTCATGCCACTTTGTTGGCGGTGGTGGCAATAATGTCAAGCATGGCGATATTGCTAATGAAATGAATAAGGTTACCAAAGAGGTCGATGTTCATATGGGAGTTGACGGAGCAAATATGGATTGTGTAGATTGCCATAAAACAGAACACCATAATATTCAAGGAAATCTATATTCCATTGCTTCAGAAAACACTAACAGAACCACTTGTGAAGAGTGTCATACTGAGCAACCTCATGAAAATAAGATACTGAATAGTCATACAAAGAAAGTTGCCTGTCAAACCTGTCATATACCTTCTTATGCAAAAGTAAGTGCTACAAAAATGTATTGGGACTGGTCAACTGCAGGTAAATTTAACGACGATGGTAGTGTGATGATAAAAAAAGACAGCCTTGGGAACATGATTTATCACAGCTTTAAAGGCTCTTTTGTTTGGAAAAATAATGTTGAGCCGGAGTATACATGGTTTAACGGCACTGCCAGACATTATCTGCTTGGCGACAAAGTAGACACCACAAAGGCTTTGGCATTTAACACATTAAATGGGTCATATGGCGATAGTGCTTCAAAAATATTCCCTGTAAAGGTGCATAGGGGACGCCAAATATTCGACCCTGTAAATGATTATATGATATTACCCCATTTATTTGGTAAAGACAGTACAGCATACTGGAAAAACTTTGACTGGAACAAAGCTGCTGAAACCGGAATGAAAAGCGTAAACCTGCCATATAGTGGAAAGTATTCATTTACCTCAACAGAAATGTCATGGCCTATTAACCATATGGTTGCACCTCGCAACGAATCTTTAAAATGCGAGGATTGCCACTCAAGAGATAGTCGTTTAGCAAGCCTGACAGACTTTTATTTGCCGGGTAGAGACCATAGTAAAGCTGTTGATTATATTGGCTTTGCACTGCTTGTGCTTGCAGCATTAGGTGTTACCATACATGCATTATTAAGAATGAGGAAATAATAACAAAACATAATATTATTGTAATGAAAAAAAGAACTTATATATATAGAGGATTTGAAAGATTTTGGCACTGGAGTCAGGTATTATTAATCTTTTTTCTTGCACTTACCGGTTTTCAAATACATGGAACATATAAAATATTTAGTTTCGAACATGTAGTAAGATGGCATAATATTGCTTCATGGGCATTTTTAGTATTAATAGTATTTGCTATATTCTGGCATTTTGCCACCGGCGAATGGAAACAATATATTCCTACTACCAAGTTTATTAAAGCACAGATAAATTATTATATTACAGGAATATTCAGAGGTGCACCCCACCCTACTCATAAAACAATTTATAACAAGTTTAATCCTTTACAAAGGATAATTTATTTAGGATTAAAATTGCTTGTCATTCCCGTTCAGGTTATCACAGGTTTTATTTATATGTTTTATATCTATCCCGATAATCCTGTGAACTTGCATGGTTTGAATGTTATTGCCATTATACACACTATTGGTGCATTCTCTCTATTGGCTTTTGTAATTGCTCACGTTTATCTTACAACAACCGGCGATTCTGTTCTTTCTAGTATTAAAGCTATGCTTACAGGTTGGGAAGTTGTAGATGTAGATGAGAAAGAAGAACGTCAGAAGCACTTGCAACATGCTGTTGATGACAGTGCTGCCGGTTATTATCATATTGATAAAGATGGAATTTTTGTTGATGTTAATGAGGCTTGGCTAAATATGTTCAAATGTAAAGATAAGGATAAGATAATTGGTAAACATTACTCTTTAACAAGAGATAAAAAAGATCTTAAAGAGCTTGATGAACTTGTCAATAAAGTACTTGCAGGTGACACTGTAACTGGTGTTCCGGCAAAAAGAAAGTGTGTCGATGGTTCAACCGGAAAACATATCTTATCGGCAAATCCTATTATCGAAGACGGTAAAATTACGGGAATGGAAGGATTCATTCTTGACATTAGCGAAACAGAGGCTCTTAGCGAACACATGTATAATGCAGTAAGAGATAGCGGAGCTGGATACTACAGATTGGATAAACATGGTAATATTGTGGATGTGAATGAAGCCTGGTTAGATCTGTATAAATACGACAGCAAAGACGAAGTTATTGGGAAGCATTATTCAATTACACGTCGTCCGGTTGAAGTAAATAAGTTAGAAGATACTTTTAATAAGGCAATGAATGGTGAAACGTTATCAGGTAAATTAGCCGAAAGAAGATGTAAAGATGGTTCAACCGGAAAACACATCCTATCTGCAAATCCAGTTTATGTTGGCCAATATGTAGTTGGTATGGAGGGATTTATACTTGACATTGCAGACCTTGAGAAAGAAAAAGAATTGTAGATAACAGGTAAACTAAATAATAATTAAGAGATGAAATTACTAATGATTTATATGGATAATTTCTCGTATAAGCCTACAATTAAAACTATTGAGACAATGCAGGATTTTACCGAAGAAGTAAGTTTTGAGAAAGTTCAAGCTGCTTTTATTCAGGTTGAAGAAAAGGATGTCGACAATGAAAGCTCTGTAAAAAAGAAACTTCTGAAAAATCTAAAATGGATAGCCGGGAAGAATGGAACCAAGCATATAATCTTACATTCATTTGCACATTTGTCCGAAAGTAAAGCCGAACCTGAATTTACAAAAGCTATCTTTGATAATATTGAAGAAAGACTTACCAACTCCGGCTTTAAGGTTGAACAAACACCATTTGGCTATTTCCTGGATTTAAAAGTTGATGCACCGGGTTTTTCTCTGGCACGTGTTTTTAAAGATTTGTAAATTATATATTTACTATCTGTTTTAAGTATTTGATTTAAGAAATTAAATTGTATTGAAATGATTTTTGAGATATTTCAGGTATTTAAACACGCTATTGTTATTGCAGGCTTTGTTTTCTCTATGATGCTTGTAATTGAATACATCAATGTTCAAACACATGGAGTATGGCAAAATAAGCTTTCAACGAATAGTTTCAAACAATATTTCTTTGCAGCATTTTTGGGTATTATTCCCGGTTGTCTGGGTGCATTTACCTCTGTTGCATTATATTCCCATCAACTTATTTCGTTTGGTGCAATTGTTACAACAATGATTGCCACAAGCGGCGATGAGGCATTTGTCATGTTTGCCATGTTTCCAAAATATGCTATTATCCTGACACTTGCTCTGCTTGTAATTTCAATCTTTGCAGGATATGTCGTCGATAAGATTCCATATTCTAAAAAGCTATTGTTTAAAATGGCTGAAAACAAACTCCCATTGCATGAAAAACCTAATTGTAAATGTTTCCAAAAGGAAAGTATTTCTGATAATTTTCTTAAACCTTCGATTTACAGGCTTGTTCTTGCAATTGTATTTATAGCAATGATATTGGCTGTTAGCTTTGGTATGTTGGCAGGTAGTTCAAAGATATGGATTAGAGTATCGATAATACTTGCAATCTCATTTTCATTGTTTATTGTTGCTACTGTGCCAGAGCATTTTATTAGAGATCATGTATGGAAACACATTGTAAAGGTACACCTGCTTAAAATATTTTTATGGACATTTGGAACATTATTAGTGTTGCATTTCCTTATGATTTATATTGATGTTGATAGCTGGCTTAACAATAACCTTTTGTTAGTTTTGTTGATTGCAGTTTTGGTTGGAATAATTCCCGAATCAGGACCACATCTCGTATTCGTAACCCTATTCGCAAGCGGAGGTATTCCATTTAGCATACTCTTAGCCAGCTCAATAGCTCAAGATGGGCATGGTATGTTGCCATTGTTAGCCGAATCAAAAAAAAGCTTCTTAGCTGTTAAAATAGTAAATATCATATTTGCCCTGATATTTGGTTATTTAGGATATTTTATGGGTTTTTAATCAATAAAAATTATAGACATGTTGAATCTGAGAAATAATTTTATAATGGCACCTGTCAAGCTTGGATATAGCGATGGATTGGGAATTGTTACACAAAGACATATTGAATTTTATAAACGAAGAAGCCGGCATGTTGGTGCAATCACTCTTGAACCATTATACATGAACGCAGGATTACGGGAATTGCCAACCCAACTCGGAATTGATAAGGATGAAAAGATTGAAGGCTTGAGACAATTGAATAATATTATTCATAAAAACGGAGCCAAATCAATTGCCCATCTCAATCATCCGGGAAGAATGGCAAACCCAAAAATTCCGAATAACTTTTTTTGGTCATCTACTGACAAGACATGCGAGAACGGGGGTGCAAAACCATTGATAATGACTGAGGCAATGATGGAAGAGGTAACTAATTTATTTGTCAAGTCGTCAAAAAGAGCAGTTGAAGCCGACTTTGATATTATCGAAATACAATTTGGACTTGGTTATCTAATGGCACAATTTATTTCGCCTGCTGTAAATGATAGAACAGACAATTACGGTGGCG
>JANTGP010000199.1 GCA_024762835.1 Bacteroidota bacterium | reverse complement strand
TTCATTCGGGAAAAAGTCCGGCTGAGTTTGCACAAATGTTCGATACGGTGTATGTCTCGCTTTATAAAGATTTTAATGCAGCTTCGGGAGCAATTCTGGCAGGCACAAAAGAGTTCACAAAAAACCTGTATCACATCCGCAGAATGTTTGGTGGCGGAATGCCGCAGGTGTGGCCCTTTGCGGCGGTAGCACTTCATTACCTCGACTCATTCCTTGACGATTATACAAAGTCGGTGAAACAGGCGGAAAAGCTTTTCGGCCTTCTCGAGAAAAATGAGGCTTTCCGAATTGAAAAAATATCCAACGGTACAAATGTTTTCAAACTTCACGTAAAAACTTCTGACAGAGACAAATTCAGAAAGAACCTGAAGAGCAGGAATATCATTATTCCCGGCCCTGACAAAACTTTCGACGGTTTTAAAATGAAGATAAACAATACTTTATTGCGTTCCACTCCGGAAAAGATTGCAGAAATATTTGTCAACACACTGGAATAATCAACCTGCATTATTCGGGAACAAAACTACTTTTCCCAACATTTTCTTCCCACAATAATTTATCGTTGTATTCCACTTCGGAGTTCATATCAAAATCGCCTTGCAGATAACCCGATAACGACCGTTGCAGGTCCCAGATATCATTTTTATCCTTATTGTCGATGTTGCCGTCTGCATTGCCATCGGCTGACATCATACCCCAAATGCCATTGTTTAATAATTTGGATGACTTTTCGCCACCCCAAATTTTGTCGGGCGAGTCAGTAAAATCGTAAGCAAGGCTGCCTTCGGTTTCCTCCACAGGCAGAGCACTCAGAATACCTATGTGATTTCGGTGCCAAACAACAAGATAAAGATTCTGGCTGTAATCCACGTTGATTTTGGGTGGACTCATTCCATCCAATCCAACAATAGTCCCATCCCCTTTTAGAAAAGCGGCAGTTTTATAAATGGCCGCAGATCCAACAGCCGAAGCAGGATCAGTTGCATCCCTGAATTCCAGCAATACCCAATCGACAATATCACTGTTTGGAATTTGATCAACGGCCTCTTCACCTGAATAATTCCAGGGTGGTTGGTAATAGGGTTGTGCCAGTGGTATGTATCCGCCAAGGTTCAGATAAGGTATCATTTGGGTTATAAAGAACGGCCCTTCGAGGAAAACTTTCAGGTTGAGGTTTTTTCCTGTGATAATTTCCAGTGTATCCGAGCTTTCACTTTCATTGCCGTTAAAATCAAAAGCTGTTAGTTTATAATAAAGCGTGTCAGAACTAAAATCAGGATCATCAAACATCGTTTCAGAGAGTGTAACATAGGGTTCTGAAGAAAAGTTTTCGGGGTCATTGCTTTTGTAAAGGGCAAAATAATCAAAATCATCCTCGAGAGACTGGTCCCAGAACAGCTTGATCAAACTGTCTTCCTGAAATGCATAAAACCCAGAGGGTGGCTCAGGGGCCAGATTATCCACCGAATATCCCGAATCTGCCAACGAATTATAAAACGCATAAGGATTGGCCGTTTCTGCCGAAACCAAATACGTATAGTAAGGCACGCCGGCTGCCGTTGAATCGCTGATGGTTGGTGCGATATACGCATACTCATCATAAAAATGGGCCGGTGTTTCCCCGATGTATTCCCAGGGGATTTTTGCCCAGTTTTGTTGGCGCCAGATGGTATATTTTTCAATAATTGCATGTTCAGCATTATCAAGCTCGCTTTTGTTCCAGTTAATTACGACCTGCTTTCCCTGGTCATTTGGAACATCGTTAATTGATGTTATTTCCGGTGAAAACTGATACGCAACAAAAGGGAATGCTCCCATATCAGCTCTTGTACCATCAGGATCAAGCGGAGATGACGGATCACCGGTATTGATACAGGGGGATTTTGTATTATCTTCAACCGGATAATTTAGCCAACTCAAATTATAAATACCATCATCGGGATACATAAACATTGGATCCTCATCAATGTTTCCTGTTCCGGGATACAGAGAATCCTGGATATCGGAATAGGTTGCAGTAATGACGCCTGACCCTGCAAATGCAGGTGATAAATGATCCCAAACGATGCAGTTTTTTAAGTCAACTTGGGAATTTGCATAAATTGCTTCCCCACCACCTCCTGATGTATTATTAATTATTGTAACATGATTTAAACTTGCCTCCAAATCTATTTGAAAATGCAAACCCCCTCCATCTGAACCGGATGAATTGCCTGCAATAAGTACATGGTCCATCACAATTTCAGATGAAGCACCTCCAATTTTTATACCACCCCCTGATTGGCTTGCAGAACAATTATTTATTGAAACATTTGTTAAATCATAGTTTGAAAACGTTCCTACTAAACCTCCCCCATTTAATGCCTGACAGTTATTAATATTAACATTTTTCAAACTACATATCGAGTTGTTGCAATTCATTGCACCACCGTCATAATTTGTACTAATATTTTGATTAAATTCCGAATTTAAAATATTTAATTGTGCTGAATCAATTGAATAAATTGCACCACCAGAGCTATGGGATTGATTGTTTTCAAAATCTACACTATCAATCTGCAATTGTGATCCACGGCAATAAATCCCTCCCCCCCTTTGACTTGCTGCCGTATTTCCATTAATATCAATATTTTGTAAATTCATATTGGAATTATCAGCAAAAATCCCCCCACCATCAGCGTTTCCTCTATTATTGGATATTGTCGTGTTGTCAAGTGTAATAGTACTAGACTTAATATAAATACCTCCTCCCGAAGTGGCAGTGTTATCATCAATAAGTAAATTGTGTCCGAAAAAAATAGCATTTACAAATTCATTTCCTTCAATAAATATCCCACCCCCATTTCCAGCAGTTTCATTTCCCTGAATTACCAGGTCTTCCAATGTTATATCATTATAAAAGTCATCAACCAGTATCCCACCATCAAGATTGTTTGATACGGCACCTTCTGAGAACTGCAATGATGAATGATATCCAACAAAAACACCTGCACCTCCATTTCCGGTAGAATTAAAATCATTTAGAACAGCATCACTAGACATTAGAATGGATATTCCATTGATTAAATTATCTTTTGTGGTTGTATTTGTTGCATTTAGGTTTGAATAATAATTGATACATAAACCTTCTCCTTTGTTATATATTAACATAGTATTATCAAGAGTTAATCCTGACCAAACTACAATATAAATTCCATTTGAAGTATTTTTTTTAATTAGACAATTTTCAATTTTCAGTGCTGATTGATTGCATGTAATCCCATTGGCATTACTGTATTCAACTGTACAAAATTTCATTTTTGAACTATCCTGCCCATTACTGTTTTGGTTGAGCAAGCGAACGCCATGCCAGCCAACAAGGGTATCATCCGGATAAAACGAAATACTATCGGCAGCATTTCCAATAGCTACTAATCGCCCTTCGACCTCAAGCTTATAATCACCCATAAAAATCAAATGGACACAGGGCTCGATAACCAATTCATCCCCTGAAGCAACCGTAAGGTCACCCATTACAAGATAGGGGCTTTCCGAACATTTTAAGGTACCGTTAATTGACCCTGAAATTGGTGTCGTTGTCTGATGAAAATAAAAGGCGCCCATATCGGCAATGGTTCCGTCAGGGTCTGTCGGAGAGCCGGGATCTCCTGTATCAATACAGGGTGACTTTATACCCCAGGTTTCCGGGTAGTTTTCCCAGGCTAATGTGAAATCCCCATTGTTTGGATCAGTAAATTGCGGATCAATATCCATATTCCCGGTGCCGGCAAAACCACCTTCTATGTCGGAGTATGTTGCTGTAATTGTTCCTGCACCTGATAATGCTGGCGAGGAATGGTCCCAAATAATTGTGTTTTTGATAGTCATGTTATCGGAAGCATTCGAATAAATTGCATTTCCCTGGTTTACCGCAGTATTTTTACTGATAGTTACATTTTCAAAATTAGCGGTCGAGCCAACTGAATTCCTGAAAAAAACACCTCCCCCATTATCCGAGGCGTGATTATAGGAAATCAATGTATGTTCAATGATGACCGTCGAGTTTAAATACAGTGAAATAGCTCCCCCAAGATTTGCCGTATCGTTCCTGAATTCACTATTGATAAAGTGGGAATCTGATTCTGCAAAGGATGCACCTCCTCCATAATCGGCTGCATCATTATCAAAGAAAATAATATTTTCAAAATAACTATCTGAAAACTGGCTTGTATAAACTCCCCCTCCCTTATCACTTTGATTTGATATAAACTGTGAATTCAAAAATGTTATATTATCATGGTCATGGGAATATATGCCCCCACCAACACTACCAGCAACATTATTTACAACTTCTAATGAATCTGCATTAATTGTTGCCTTTTGGCAGTGTATTCCACCACCACCTTCATTTGTTGAGTTGCCCTCAATGCTAACACGAGTCAGGCTTATACTTTGGTTCCTGATATATATACCTCCACCTCCGGGATATCCACCTGAACCAGGGGATTCGTTCAAGGAAATATTAAACGATATTTCAGAATCGAAAATATTACAAGTACTTGAAAGTTGAAACATCCCACCTCCGTTTATCAAAGCTGTATTGGAATTTATACTACTGTAATAAATTGTTATATTTGAACCATTAGGATACAAACCTCCCCCTTCATCTGCCACGTTGTTTGAAATGGTATCGCTTGTTAGTGTTGGTGTACCTCCACTAAAATAAATACCCCCACCATTAACAATGGCCTGGTTATTTTTGACAAAACTGGAATTGAGTTGAAAGTTGCTGTTATTGCCATAAATTCCTCCGCCATAATTTGCATGGTTTAGTTCAATAATAGTTGCAACAATCAAGGGGTGGGATGAGGCATCGCAATAGATACCGCCCCCTATATCCGCCAGATTATGACTCACTTCGGAATTGTTAATTAACAGTTCTGATGAATTATTGCAATATATTCCACCTCCTTTGACATCTTCCCCTGATCCATCAGCGTTTCCGTACTTTATTTTACAATAAATGAGTTTTGAACTATCCTGTCCATTGCTGTTTTGATCAATGAACCGTAATCCCTGCCAGCCAATTGTAGTATCTGACGGATAGAACCAAATACTATCAACTTCAGTTCCAACAGCCAGAAGGTTACCTTCAATAGTAAATGAATAATCATTCTGAAAAACAACATCAACATCCGGTTCAATAGTCAAAGTATTGCCGGAAGGCAATGTTATATTGCCGGTAATTTCATAGGGACTTCCCGCTGAAGTCCAGGTTCCACTGTTTATATCACCTCCTGGAACTGTTGTCTGTGCTTTAAGTGAAAAGGAAATAAATGTTACGAAAAGTAGTAAGAGTAGCTTTTTCATAGTAGTAAATTTATAAGGTTAATACTTTGTATGTTTTGATATTTTTAAAACGCCCAATATACAAATTTATATTTAAAAT
>JANTGP010000198.1 GCA_024762835.1 Bacteroidota bacterium | reverse complement strand
TGGCAACAGCCAGCATATCTTCCATACGTCCGTTGGTACAACTTCCCACAAAGGCGGAATCTATCTTCACCCTCTTGGCCTCAACTATGTCTACAGTATCGTGAGGTTTTCCGGGCAGTGAAACCATAGGGACAAACTTACTTAAATCAATATCAAAAACCTTTTCATAAACAGCATCCTCGTCTGCAATAACCGGTTCTATCTTCCGTCCTGTAGCAGCCTCACAATAGTCCAGCACCTCCTTGTTCGGAGTAAAAAGAACAATGATAGTTCCCATCTCGGTTCCCATTGACGAAATTGTAATTCTTTCGTCAAGAGTGAACTTGTCAACCTCCTCACCATAGATTTCAACCGAATATCCAAGTAATGAATTTGCGCCGAATTCGTGAAGAAGATTCAGAACAATATCTTTGGCGCTTAATCCTTCAGGTCTTTTACCGTTCAGGTTGATTTTAACGGATTTGGGAACTTTAAACCAAACCTTACCCCTGTTAAAAGCTGCTGCAATATCTTTATCTCCCATCCCTTGGCCAAAGGCTCCTATAGCACCGAGAATATTGGCATGTGAATCGGTTGTGAGTGCAGTAGAACCCGGATAAGCATAACCTTCGGAGATTAAAGTATGTGTTCCGATCCCATTATTAATATCAAAAATCCTGATTCCATGCTTACGGGCAAACATCCTGATAAGCTGTTGATTCTGAGCATACTTTTGGTCGGAACCTGTCGGATTGGTATCGAAAGTAAACACTGTTTTACTTACATCGTCAATAGAAAGATTGTTCTCTTCAATGTGTTTTACAACATTCGGCCCTCCGAAGTCGCGTGCGGCACGTGCATCAATTTCAATGTCAACAATATCACCCGGTTTTACTGTGTCAAACTTCGAGTGGTTTGCTATTATTTTTTCTATAATGGTCATAATTTACCTTTTTTTATTGAGGGGCAAAAATACATAAAATTGTTTCATATAAGATGGCTGAAATTTTATAGAAAAATCGGGTTTGTGCGCCTGACATGTTGATTCGGGAAGGCAATTCTATTAATCGAATTCTTTCAAGCATAATTGGTTCTAAACAGTTTTGTTTTTGCCTGCCGGAATGGAAAAATACATTTGTTCAGATGAGCAAACCTGTCAAGAACCGGTTTAATTTGCGAATGACCGTTAGATCGGCTTTGTGTGCAGGCGTATTGTGGCAATCCGCAGGATATTTGGGCTGCCTCTCTATTCCTCGCAATGACGAAAATATTCAACCTGAGTAATGAGTATTATTTTTTTTATTAACTTTACATTCAAAATTATGAAAAAATCATTTTTAACAATCATTTCAGTAGCTGTAATAGTAATAGCTGCATTAACAATTAATTCCTGCACAAAGCAGAATGATTTAAAACAAATTACAACAAATAAAAATGATGAAGCAAAAATTGTGTTTCAAAAAGTAACAAACTTCATAGAGAAGGTGAAATACAAAAAAGAAAATCCCGCTTTTAAGAGTGGGGAGGAAATATCAGCTGATAGTGCTTTATGGTATTTGAGTGCAGGTTTTAATTATGAAAACTCAAAACCTGATGATAATTATATTACGTTTTATCGCGACTCTGCTTTCATTCAGATACCTGTAATTAATGGACTGGTTAATATGGATGATCTTTTTAATGCATATATTGAGCTTGAAAATAATGCATTACAGATTCTTGAATCTGCACCTTTTGAAGATAAAGACCAGAAATTCACTTTTCTGACAGTTAAAAACATTGAAAATGGAATTATTTTAATTAAAAGTACGACAGTTGCAGGAGAAAAAAGAGTTGTTGAAGATAATCCTTTTGGGTTAGATGACGATTGGTGGTTCGGAAAAGATAATGGAAAATGTTTTGAAATTTCAGGTACTATTGATGCCGGAGATTTGATATGTGATGCTATTAACACAAACAGACCTTTGTATGTACTTGATGAAGGGAAAATAGTTTTTTACGTTAATCAGGTTACCATCGAAGAGCCAATTGATGCAATGTCAGCTCCATTATCTTTTATTAATCCAAACGATGAGTTGGAGAGTGATAATATTCTTGATTATTTATTATTCTACGAAACAGCTTCCAATTGTGCTACAGGAACAAACTCCTGACTTCGCACATTTTTAAATTTAACACATTGATATACAGGGTAGTGAGTTTTTATGTAGGCACTACATTATTTATTTAATTTCGTAAGGGGTCGTAATGTGTTTTATATCATAAAGCCTTAATATTTTATAAGCATCTTCTTGAATTTTTGACGGTAGTGCGTAAAGTTTACCGGTCGATTTATCTTTTAATATGGAGGTTTGAACTTGTTTTAATTGTCTGCGAATTTCAACAGGGCTAATCTTTTTATACCTCGCGGCAATTTCATATTCTGCAAATCTCATACATGATAAAGCCATAAAACAGATAGCAATATGGGCCTTAATACGTCTGTCTGTCCAATGATAAACCGGTCGCATTTTCACATCGTGTTTACTTATTCTGAAGGTTTCTTCAACCTGCCACAACCCGGCATAATGGGTGATTTGTTGCAAAGGAGTGAGATTCTTGGTGTTGCTGACAATTCCTTTTAAACCGTCCCACTTTTCTGCTTCTTTCAGCTTTGCCTCATCAATTTCTAAATCGGCTTCGCCTTGAATTTTTATGAATTTTTTATACCCGAAATTGCTCAATAAGTCTTTCGGATTTTTCGACTTTTTTAACTTCTGCTTTAATTTTTCAATGGCTGTTTCACGGTCATATTTATCCTTCTCGGCTCGTTTCGGGCTGTATGTTACGGTCATTGTAAAATGTTCGCTTAAAGGTATTTGTTTGTATTTTAATCCGTTTTCATATTGCTTGTTATTGGTAAGTTTGTAGTTTTGTTTATCAAGAATCTGTGACGTAATTTCTTTGTTCTGATTTTTTATGCGTGCTCCCATAATAAAGGAGACATTATTTTTATGTAGCTCCCGGATATTCTTGTGACTTATCAAACCGGAATCTGCAACAAATATGACTTCGCCTATTTTATATTTCTTCTTGATCAATTCAACGGCATCTTCCAGGGTATTCCCCTCAAAAGTGTTTCCAGAATATACCTGATAACCGACAGGAAGCCCTTGTTTGGTTACTAATATGGATAAAATGACCTGTGCCTGGTTGAATTTTCCATCTTTGCTGTAGCCGTTTTGCATCAGCCCCTCTTGTTGAAAACTTTCAAAATACAAACTGGTGCAATCATAAAAAACAACATCTAACTCTTCGCCTCTTAACTGCCTTGTGTATGAATATGTTTTTTGTTGCATCTTTTCTATGACTTCATCATCCATAAAATCCATCATTCTATAAATGGAGGTAAGTTGCGTATTTATACCATATTCTTCTGAAAGCATTCTTGCCGTGGATCGTTTGCTTGAGGGTTCTGCAATGCGACCGATGACAACATTTTTCAATAAGCGAACGGAGGATTTTTTATTGGAAGGTCTTTTCAGAACATCATTAAAACCAACTTTATCAAATATTTTTCCAAAGACCTGATGAATACCTGTTGTAATTCTTTTTTCTTCAACAATGTTTTTCAAATTAACATCAAGTCTTTCAGGCTGCCGCGAGCTTGCACTTTCGGTAAGCTTTTCGATGGTGTCGAAGGTGCTTTTCTCAAATAACTGTAACTGAGCTGATTGCTCCTGTAGTTGTGCTTTATATACTTCGGCCAACTGTATCAGGATTTTGGCTTCTTTTTCGTCCAAAGCTGTCCCGAAATGTCTGACAATCTTTTGTTTAACCTTATTGCCAACCCTTATGTTTTCGACTAACTGAATAGCGATTTTTGGGGAATTCTTACTTGTCTTTCTTCTTACAAACATGCTGCAAAGATAGTCATTATTTTTAAACTACCAAGATAAATATTCGATTAGGCACTACACTTTCAAGAATAAAAATAACTTTAGCTACTAGCCTGCTATTCATAACTTTATGTTTTTGATGTAGTGCTTTGTGTGCGAAGTCAGGAGAATAGAGCCTTGTCCTGATTATTCGGTTATTTCTGATGATTTTATAAATATTTCAAAGCAACAAA
Source organism: Bacteroidota bacterium (assembly GCA_024762835.1). Taxonomy (GTDB): domain Bacteria; phylum Bacteroidota; class Bacteroidia; order Bacteroidales; family M50B96; genus JANTGP01. The sequence continues at coordinate 1,360 of JANTGP010000198.1, read as the reverse complement.
ACAATAATTGTGTTTTGAGTTCAAATAGTGTTGCAGAAAATTATTTTCAGGTTAAGGTTTTTCCCAATCCTACTACCGGAAAATGCAAAGTTAGTTTGCCAAATTTGCAAGGAAGTTATTCATTGCTAATTTTAGATAATTTTGGAAAAGTGTTAATTGAAGGTGATAATAAAGATTCCAGATTAGTTGAACTTGATTTGAGTAATTTTTCAAAAGGTATATACTTATTACAGATAATTACAGGTGAACAAACCTATTTTGAAAAGATAATAAAGCAATAAAGGATATTTTTCCGTGGGAAAATATGAAAGGTATGCCCAAAGGGCCCTGCTCTTCCGGATTTTTGCTATAGCATTGTGCGCCGGTTAATCCGGAAGATTTTGCACAACAAAGCACAAATAGCCTCCGAATTAACCGGTTGGGTGGATGCAGGCCTTGTGCGGCTGTCCCGTATAGTTATCGGGACGACCGGTTGAATGCCGGACGGAAGCCGGTTATTTAGTAAAACTGATCGGTATATTATTCAATACTGCTGATTAAATTTTTATTCTAACCTGAACTTTCACCTCCGATCTGTTATTACCATCAATTTGCTCTGGTCCGGTGCCAATTGTTCGCATATTGCTGAAATATGTATTTGTAAATCTTAACCACAGAGTAACATATTTGGCCGGTGTTAGTTTCAATAATAGGATAAACCGGCTTCCTTTGTAATAATATGCCGGAACCGAAAAAGCATAGAGTACATCGTTTTCATAAGCATAAATTCTTTCGTCATACGAATCGGTGTCGAACAGAGCATATCTTAAGACAAGTGATAATCTGCTATTTGCCGGCCGCCAGGCTAAATCATGATAAATCAGATAACCCGTCCCTCTGTAACTATCACTCTTCTTGTATATTAAATACTCAATCCTGTCTTTCATCACAATAGATGGCGATATGCGATATTGAATGTTATATCTGAATGATGTTTTTCGGGTATTGATAATATATTGCTGTCTGACTTCATCATTAACAGTGTTCAATTGCTTGTTTTTTTGCCTGAATCTCAGATACATTGAAACGTAGTGTGACGGGCTGAAATTTAACTGAGCCAGATTATCATTACCCGTTGAAGGACTGTTTACACGGTACCGGAGCCAGGGAAATCTGAAATTATCAATATATGCCGTTAAAGTCCAGTTTTTGTGAAGCAAAATATTAATTCCCGAATAGAACCCCTGCTCATTATAGTTGTGGCCTGATTCTGAGAATGGATTACTAAAGAGGTTGTGATAATCTTTCGGAAAGTTCCTGTATAGCAATGAAATATAGATACGCTTATGTGGATAAGCTGTAATTCCATAAAGTTGTGCAA
>JANTGP010000197.1 GCA_024762835.1 Bacteroidota bacterium | reverse complement strand
CAATTTGAATTTCATATTTTCAATATTATTTAATTTCTGCAAAAATAGATATTTTGATTAATGTATTAGTCTGATAATTGTTCTAAATCAAAAAAGAAGTCAGGATACGACTTATTTACACAATCGCTGTTAGTTATTGAAATATTCGAATTAGCTTTCAAAGAAGTAATAGCCAGAGCCATAGCTATTCTGTGATCATTATGTGAATTTACTATTGCCGGCTTAATTTTACCACCTTCAATATGCATAATATTATTTTCAATAGATATGCTTATCCCCAGTTTCTTAAATTCTGTTTTTAAAGACAGGGCACGGTTACTCTCTTTGTGTATTAATCTGTTAACTCCTTTTATTGTTGATGTGCCTTTAGCATGAGCAGCCAAAGCAACAAGAGCAGGAAAGAGGTCGGGACAGTTTGTTGCATCAAAATCAAATGGCTGTATCTGAGTTGATTTTATGTAAATGCCATCAGAGAGTAGTTTCATATTTGCATTAATATTTTTAAGCAAATCGATGATTTTGATATCTGCTTGAAGCGAGTTCATATTTAAACCCCTAATTGTTAAATCACCATTTATCATTGCACCTGCAATTAGGAAAGAAGCCGCACTCCAGTCGCCTTCTACAACATAGTCAGTTGCTATAAAATCTTGCCTGCCTTTAATAAAAAATTGCTTATTGTCATTATTTTGAATTTTAATCCTAAATTTTTTTAGTAAATCAATTGTCATTTGAATATATGGGACACTATTTAAATCTTGCACTGTTACTGTACTGTCAGCGTCAGCTAAAGGTAAAGCAATTAACAACCCACTTAAAAGTTGTGAGCTTATTGAACCATCAATCTTAGCATTTGAACCTTGAATTGGCCCTTGAATTTTAAGAGGCAATAAACCTCCGGTAGTTTTTACTTTTACATTAAATTGTCTCAGAGCATCAGCAATAATTCCTTGAGGCCTTTTTGTTAATGAGCCTGAACCGGTGAGTGTTAATTCTTTGTTGTGCAGAGCAATAAGTGGGGCAAACATACGAAAGCACAACCCGGATTCATGACAGTTTAATTTAGATGAGCTTGGTTCAAACTTTCCTTTAATTATTACTCTGCTTTCTGCTTCATAAACTTCTGCACCGAGTTGTTTAATAATTGAAAGTGCAGCCCTTGAGTCGTCGCAATGACCTCGGTGAAAAATGCGACTTGTCCCTTTACTTAACTGTGCCATGGCTATTGCCCGTTGAAAATAGCTCTTTGATGACGGAACGATAACTTCGCCATGTAAATATGCCGGTTTAATTACTTTATCCATTGTTCAATCCGTCTAATGTGTTTCTTATCTGCAAATACTCACTTAAACTTAGCTGACCCTCAGCAGTTTTAAAACCATCATCAGGCGAAACATAAGTAAATGGCGAGCCTAATTCTGTTGCTGCTATCCGGCTTATTTTTCCACGTTCACCCATCCCGATTGCAATTAATTTATCGTTATTCTCATACAAACTTAACAGCCGTGATAAATCTGATGAATTATTAATTTTCGTGGAGATCTTTGTAAAGCCGTCATTTAGTTTCTTGCATTTTGCTATAATATTTTCCAAATCAGCTCTGTCGGGGGTACGTGTATAATTATGATATGAAACAATAATTTTACAGCCCTTCTTTTTTGCCTCACTTGAAATAGCTATAAAATAATCATCATTGGCTTCCATCTCAATATCAACAAAATCTGCACCCGATCTTATTGCATGAAGTAATGTGTTTTTTGCTTTTGATAAATCTGAATTTCCAGGACGGAAAGTCAAAATTGTCTTACAATCTGTGTTCAATAAAAGACTTATTTCATCATCAGAAAGCTGAAGAAGGTCGAGGCGTAGTTCTGCCAGTTGGTTATTATTAAGTATGTCTAAACATTGTTTGAAATTTAGGTTTCCGATACTTATGCAAATCTTACTGTTAATACTTCTCATATTCTGTGTTAAATAAGGTTTTCTAATTTGTCAATTGTAATATTTTCTATCTCTGCCTTCCCAATCTCTTTAATCTCAATAAAATATATTGATTCAGAATTTCGTTTTTTATCTTTTCTGATGTCTTTAATGAGAATATCTTTTGCGATTTTACATTTGGTCGGTAATCCAAAATCTGTAAGCAGTTTTTCTATTCTTATTAAGTGCTCTTTTGATAACATTGCTTTTTTGTACGAAATATTTGCTGCCATCATCATCCCGATGCTTACCGCATCGCCATGTAACAAATTGCTGTTTCGCTCAATTGCATGACCAAAGCTATGACCAAAGTTTAAGATACGTCTTATACCTTGCTCGGTTTCATCGATATTTACAATCGATGATTTTATTTCAATTGATTGTGAGATTAGATATTCTAAAACTGCATTATCCTTTTTTAGAGCTTTTTCAAAATTAGTTTCAAGAAAACAGAACATTTCATAATCTGCAATTATTGCATGTTTTATTACTTCGGCAAATCCTGAAATAAATTCTTTTTCGGGCAATGTTTTTAATACTTCAAGATCGCATAAAACAACCCCGGGCTGATTAAAAGTACCGATAATATTTTTAAAGCCTTTAAGATTAATACCGTTTTTACCGCCCATGCTTGCATCAACTTGCGAAAGTAAGCTAGTAGATACAAAGCCAAATCGTAAACCCCGCATATAGGTTGATGCTGCAAATCCGGTTATGTCGCAAACAATACCACCCCCAAATCCTAAAATAAAAGTTGAACGGTTAGCTTCAAGACGTAATAGCTCATTATATATAAACTGAATTGTATCTATGTTCTTGATATCTTCACCTGTTCCTATTACAATAAAATCATATTTTGAAATGATAGCTCCGTAATAATGTAAAAGATTTTTATCTGTAATTATTATTATCTTCTCTTTAGGTAAATAATGCTTTAACTCAGCAATCTTTTCACCAAGTATAATTTTTGATTCCCCGTTTTTTCCTTCAATGGTGTATTGCTTCATTTTATTAGTTGTTATGAGATATTCATATTGCAATAATACTTCAAAAAATTGTAAATAATCGTTTTCCCATGTTTGGTTAAGATTGATTCTGGGTGAAATTGTACAGCACTAACATTAAGTGATTTATGCTTAATCGCCATTGTCCTTTTTTTGTCGTCAACACAAGTAACTTGTAATTCGCCCGGAAGACTATTTGAATCCACAATCCACGAATGGTATCTGCCTGCTTTAAAATTATCGGGTATTCCCTTGAAAAGCATATCGTTTTTGTCTGTTATGGTAATTGTTGTTGCAACACCATGATAAACTTTTTCCAGATTCTGAAGTTTAGCTCCAAAGTTAATGGCTATTGCTTGCATCCCAAGACATACTCCAAAAATTATTTTACTTGATGAATATTTATTTATCACTTCCATTATTATTCCTGATTCCTCAGGAAGTCCCGGTCCGGGAGAGATAATAATAATATCAAACTCATTTACAGTATTAATATTTATTTCATCATTGCGTATTACTGTAATCGAATATCCGATTATGTCTTCGATATAATGAACCAGATTATAAGTAAACGAATCGTAATTATCTATTAGTAGTATCCTTTTCATGTCACTACAAAGTTAGTTGAAACAAAGAATTATCAAAAGAGACAATATTTTTCTTACTATTTAAACCTTATTATTAATCGAATAAACTAATAAATTACAGTTTTTCTAGCATAAATATATGTTATCAGAAATATTTTTACTTTGAATTAGGAGAAAATACAGACAGAAAAGATTATTAAAAGAAAAGCCCCGATAAATACCGGGGCTTTATTTTTATGTGGGCGATACAGGATTCGAACCTGTGACCCCTTGGGTGTAAACCAAGTGCTCTGAACCAACTGAGCTAATCGCCCTTAAAAAGCGATGCAAAGATAATTTGTTTATGGAAACTAACAAATAAAAAAAATAATTATTAAAATATTTTTTTTATAGGCAATCTATAAGATCTCTGCCACTACAAAAGTGCTTCCTCCAATAAAAATCATATCATTTTCTTCTGCATTTGTCTTTGCCGCCTGAAGTGCCAGATTGACTGTTAAGAAAGTATTCCCTTTTAGCCCTAGATTTTTGGCTTTATTACATAAAATATTCTCGTCTAAAGCCCTGGGAATACTAGCTTTTGTAAAATAATATTTTGCATTTTGAGGAAGTAGCTTTAAAATTGAATCAATATTTTTATCATTAACCATACCTATAATAATATGTAACCTTTTGTATGCTGTGTTTTTAATTTGATTAACAACTTCTGATATGCCATCATAATTATGCCCGGTGTCGGCAATTATCATTGGATTGTTTCCTATTATTTGCCATCTTCCCTGAATGCCTGTTAGTTTAGTTGAATTTTCTAAAGCACTATAAATAGCTTTATTTGTCAGACTAAAATTTTGTTTTATTATTTCAATGCTTTGAAGTACTGTCAGTAAGTTTTTATTCTGATATATACCGACTAAGTCCAGCTTTAAGTTTTCATAAAGAACTTTACCCTTCATTTCAATATTAAAGGCTTGCTTGTTGTTTAAGTCCAGCATCGAATATGCTGTTGAAAAAATTTTATCGGCAAAATAAATCCTGCTTATATTTTCTTTGGCTTTTGCGGTAAATATGTCTGATGTTTCCTTTTGTGTTTGCCCGATTACAACCGGTATTCCTCTTTTTATAATTCCGGCTTTCTCAGTGGCAATTTGCTTTAAGCTGTTTCCTAAAAACTCAGTATGGTCGAAGCCAATATTTGTAATTACCGACAATATAGGCGTAATGATATTTGTTGAGTCGAGTCTTCCTCCAAGTCCCACCTCAATAATAGCTATATCAACATTTTGTTTTGCAAAATAGTCAAAAGCCATTGATACGGTAATTTCAAAAAAAGAAGGCTTGATTTCATCAATAATCTTTTTATTTGAGTTGACAAAATTGGCAACTTCAACTTCGCTTATCATTTCACCGTTTACACGTATTCGCTCTCTGTAACTCTTAAGGTGTGGCGAAGTGTATAGCCCTGTTTTATAACCTGCTGTTTGAAATATTGCTGCTAACATGTGCGAAACAGAACCTTTTCCATTTGTACCGGCAACATGAATACTTTTGAACTTTTGATGAGGCTTACCTAAGTGATTATCAAGCAAGACAGTATTAATTAGATTTGCTTTATATGCAGCTTTCCCTTTTCGTTGAAACATGGGTAATTGCCGATACAGAAACTCTGTTGCTTCTTTGTAATTCATAAAAACAAAAATATAGTTTTATCTTCAAAAATATTTATTTATTTTTCATGCTTGAAATTATACTATACCAAACTTTTTTGGGTTATACCAATTGTATTTCAAAATGAGCCTTATATCATTTTGAAAACTACAATGGTAAATGCCGATAGATAAATGAAGAGCTTTAATAAACAAATCCGATGGTTATCGGATGAAATTAAAGCTCACCCGAT
>JANTGP010000196.1 GCA_024762835.1 Bacteroidota bacterium | reverse complement strand
TTATACTTGATAAAAAACGAAATAAAAAGTGCTTTTAGTATATGATGGGTATCAGAAAAATAAAAAAGGGAAGCAGTAATAATAAATAAATGTTCAAATTAATAAACATTAATTAAAAAAAATCTTGAATAGGTATATTCAACGATGAAATGACTCATTTTAATATGACAAAACTTAATACAACAACTGGATAAGATTCCTCACTTAAAATAACAAAACCGAATTGACAACATTCGGAGATTCTTTGCATAAAATATCTTCCCACAACCCCCGCTAATGCCTGTCAACCGATTATTGGGGTCTGAAATACTATTGGTATAATTTGCATTAATAGTACAAAAGAAAATTCAAATGTTTATTAAGGAGGGTTCTAATAAAATCAACAAAAAACAGAATCCCTACCCTGCTTTAATAAACTTACCTGTTCTTTTCTGCAGATTGCCTTGTGCAACAATAAAATAAATTCCATTAGGCAAAGTGGTGATGTCAATAATAATCGAATTTCTATTTGATAGGTTTTGAACCTCTTTAATTAAAATCCCGTTTGATGAAATAATACTTAATCTTTTGAAATCAGTGGGTAGATTTTTTATTGTAATGGTATTTAGTGCCGGTACCGGATATATTTCCAATGATAGCTCATTATTAACATGAGGATATTTATTTATACCAACAGTAATAAATATTGAATCAATAGAAACCGACCACATTGAACGTCCGAAGGTTCCGGCAATAATCTTATTATTAACATCATCATACTCGATGTCATAAACCGGAATTATAGGCATATTATTACCAACTCTTGCCCAGTTTATTCCTGCATTTGAGGTAAAGTAAACACCACCATCTGTAGCTGTAAAAACAACCTCATCTGAATAGCCTGTCAAGATAACAATGTCATTAACTGCCAGTTGAGGTAAATCGCCTGAGATATCAGTCCAGTTGTCTCCATTATTGTTTGAGTAGTGAATATGAGGAATAAAATCATTATCGCGATAACCTGAATGGCTTACAAATACAGAATTTACATAATTGGGTGATGCTTTAATTGAAGTAACATATCTATCCGGCAATGAATCGTGAATACTTTGCCAAACAGTGTCTGTGTTTAATCGTCTTAACACATTACCATCCGAACTTCCTGCATAAAGAATAGCCGTGTCAAGAGGAGATTCGGCAATTGTAGTTAATACATGATATTTGTTATCTATACTATCTGTTAAATCGGGGCTAATTGGATACCATGCTCCGTAAGGTGCAGTTGCATTTCTGTAAACTCTGTATGTACCTGCATATAAAACTGCCGGATTTGCGGAACTCATTATAAAAGGCATATCCCACGAACGCCTGTCAGCACTATTTATCGTAGAGCCGAAGTACATCCAGTTTGTTCCTGTGTACGACCATACCGAACCGTTTTGCATTTCGGAGTATATGATATTTGAATCGTTATAATTATATAGAATCTGAAATCCATCGCCACCGTTTAATCTAAGCCAGTTGTTGAAATTATTTTGGTTTCCGGATGTTGTCCCGTTGTCTTGTAATCCTCCGGCATAATATCCTGAGTGAAAAGGGTCTATGCCAATACGATAAAACTGGCAATTTGGGATGTTTTCAATATCTGTCCAGTTGTTGCCGCCATCTGTACTTTTGTATAAGCCGCCATCAGTAGTGCAAAGCACTGTAAGACTGTCGATATAAGTTAAGTCGTGCTTGTCGGCGTGGAACTGATAGGTTGCCCAGTTTGGTCCTGCCGAGTTCCATGATAATCCTCCATCAAGCGATTTGTAAAGATCAACACCAAGAATAAATAATTCGTTTGGATTATACGGACTAACTCTTATTTGTCCGAAATACCAACCAAAGCCACTATAAGCATAAGTAAGCGGACTGGTTATTTGTATTGACGACCAGCTGTTTCCGGCATCTGTTGTTTTAAACAAACCGCCTAACTGGTACGCTGTATTTGCATATATTGCATAAATTATACTTGTATCACTTGGAGCCATGCACATTCCAATCCTCGACATTGCCATTGTTGGAAAACCATTTGTAAGAGTTGTCCATGTATTACCACCGTCGGTAGACTTTGATATTTTTGCATCTGTTCCGTAAACGAGGCTTTCCGAATTGTTTCTGATACGATTCCAGCTTGCAGCATATATGGTTTGAGGGTTCAGAGGATTTAGAATAAGGTCAATTATTCCCGCATCATCGTCAATATAAAGTATTTTAGTCCATGTTTGACCACCGTCGATTGTCTTATATAAACCGCGGTTTACGTCTCTTTCAAAAGGAATCCCCATGGTAGCCACAAAAATAGTATTTGAGTCCGTGGGACTAACTGCTATTCTTGAGATAATTCCTGTTTCGGACAAACCCAGATAATCCCAAGTCTCTCCACCATCTGGGCTGCGATAAACACCATCGCCAATAAATGGGTAACCCGAAATATTTGGGTCGCCCGTTCCAACATAAATCACTTCGGGGTTTTGAGGGTCGAGAGTAATTTCGCCAATAGCAAGATAAGAGTGTTCGTCAAAAATAGCTGTCCAGTTTATACCGCCGTCAATACTTTTAAAGAGCCCACCACTGCAACTTCCGGCGTAAATCGTATCAGGGCAAGTCGGATGAGCAACTACCTCATTTATTCTTCCTCCGATATTTCCGGGTCCTTCTTCCTGCCATGATAAATCACTTGCACCACTTATTGATTTCTGTCTTAAGTTCTGCCTGACTTCGTTAAGGGCATTTTTATAGGCTTTAACATCAAATATGTTGTCGGGATAGCTACGTTGTATAAAAAAGAAATCGGAAGGTGCATGTTTCTCTTGGTAAATTGATGTAGCTTTTATTGAATTATAATATCTATTAAAAACATTTAAGGCAATTATTGCTATTAAAATAATGCTTATTGTAAGGTATAGTTTTTTCATATTGATTTTACAGGCTTATTAAGCTAACAATAATAAGGAATTATTAGGTCAAAGGCAAATCTATTAGTATGCTTGAATACCGCAAGCATCTATTAACAGACCGCAACATTTCCAGCTATTGAATTGCCAATTTAAGGGGTGATTATATTCATTTAAAATTGAAATATTTATAATAAGCCGGCTATGGATTATATTTAGACATATTCAGTATTTTCTGGTAATCATTTTCCTTCATTAATTTCTGAAGACTAATGTCAGGGTTATTATTCATATAGTGTTTAACAATCTGCCAACCAATCCATATCCCTACTCTGCCGGGTGAATCATTTGAAAATGCTACTGTAAAAGGTGCCGGTTTAATAAAATGCACATGTTCTTTGTAATCTGTAGTAAAGAGAAGCTTATTCTCAACAAGGTAAATCCACATATCGTGTTCGGAATTATTACACCATTCCATTTGTTTAGATGTGTACTTCATTAAAAGAGAATCGGGAGAGTCGGGTAACATTGCTTTTGAATAATACATAAGTTTACCTTGATAAATCATGTTGTTTACAAGGTTGTTAATGTCGTTGTTGAAATCAAATTGCATCAATACCCAGGCTTTAATACAATCAACAATTATATACTCTTTTGCCATAGTTTTTTTTGCATAAGCCGGAATTTGTAACATTGTATAAAATTGTGATTTAGCACCAAGATATTTATCTAAACCGATACCTAATATTTTTTCGTCGGTTACAATAGATTGGTTAAAACCACCAATATATGTGTAAATATCCGGTAAGCTTGAATCGGGATAATAGTAATTGTAATGTTTAAAGGCTTCATCAAGCTCTGAAGAGTAGGGTTTAAAATCTTCAAATATCTTTTTGCTTGAATTATAAGATTCCGAAATTGTAGCATCTGTAATAAAACTTTGAAGTGATTCAGCAAATTCATACTTTTCGACACCGCCCAGCCCAATAATTCTATGAGTGTACAAATCCCAGAAATTTCCATATTTATTTGATAACTGTTCAATTTCCTGCCACATCATCGATGTATCAATTGCAAATAAATCTTTATCTAATCTTTTTAGGTTTAAGTCAACATTAATATCCGAAACATCAACCTTAAGCTTATCATTATTGCACGATGAAAATATACTTAACACTATAAAAGATATACCGCTAAAGATTAAAAATAAGTTTTTCATTACAAATTGTATTTATAAAACATTAATTACCCAATATTTATGTTTTCATGACTTTATAATATACAAGAAAAAAAAACATCGATATTTCAACTTGTTTTTAAACATAAATAGAATAAATTTGTCTTAATTAAAGTTATTAAAACAAAAACGTCAAAATTATGAAAAAGTATGTTATTATTCTTGCATTGATATTTCTTTATAATCCTATTTTTTCACAGGACTTTGGAAAACGGCTCAGACTTGGTGTTGGAGCAAGTCCTTCACTTTCGTGGATGAGTTCTGATTACAAGGGTGTTGTTAGCGATGGAGTAAAATTAAGTGTTAAGTATGGGATAAATTATGATTATCGAATCTTAGATAATTATTATTTTAGTGGTGCTTTAATGATGAGCTCGCAAAAGGGAAAACTAAAGTATATGGATGAGAATCTTCCTTTTATGGCAGGCAACACTCTGGTTTTGTTTAATACAGATGGTTCCGATAATGTTTCAATTGATTATAATCTGAAATATATTGAACTGCCTATAGGACTGAAATTAAAAACAAACGAAATTGGCTATTTTACTTATTATGCACGTTTTGGTTTAGATCCGGCAATAAATATTTCTTCTGTTGGAAGTGCAAATCAATTATCAATTGAAGATGTTGATATTAATGATGAAGTAAACTTTTTCTCCTTAGGCTATTTCTTTGGCGGTGGTGTTGAGTATGCTTTATCAACCAATTTCATTTTCATGGGCGGTATTACATATAATCAGGGTTTTATCGATGCTACAACTAACATCAACGGACGAGAGAATGATAAATCAATTATTAGTTCTGTAGCTTTAAATTTTGGAATATTCTTTTAGAAAGAAATCATAAAAATAAATTGAGAGTCCCTGTGAAATTTGGGACTCTTTTTTTTTACAAGCTTTTAAGCTAAATTTGATTTGTAATAATTGTTATTTATAAATTCAATATCAGATTATGAAAATTGCACTTTGCCAACTGAATTATCACATAGCTAATTTTGAGGGAAACAGTTCAAAAATAATTTCCAATATACTAAAAGCAAAAAAGGATGGAGTTGACCTGATAGTATTTTCCGAACTTAGTGTCTGCGGTTATCCACCTCAGGACTTCCTCGAACAAAAGGATTTTATTACCGAAGTTGAGCAAACTGTGTCTAAAATTGCAGAAAGTTGCAATGGTATTGCTGCCATAGTAGGAGCACCTGTAATAAATAAAAGCAAACAGGGCAAGAAGTTATTTAATTCGGCTATAATGATGTATGAGGGTAAAGTGCAGTTTATCCAGCATAAAACGCATTTGCCAACTTATGATGTTTTTGA
>JANTGP010000195.1 GCA_024762835.1 Bacteroidota bacterium | reverse complement strand
TTCTTCCTTTTTATATAATTACATCAAATAATTTATTAAAAAGCAAGTTATATTTATAACAAAAGAGATTGCATATTTATTTGTACTTTTGTAATCAATAAAAACAAAACTTTGTAGTATTTTTATCATCAAAATTAAATTTGGATATTAAATTTAGATTTTTGTATTTTTATAAGCCAAAAAAAATGGAAAATGGAAAATAAAAAAGCACCACAAGCCGACCTTGAAAAGAAAAGATTTCTTTTTACCGAAGTTGGATTTATTATTACACTTGCAATTCTATTATTAGCCTTTGAATGGACTAGTACAGAGAAACAAACCAGTGGATTAGGAGAGATGGCCGCTCAGGATATAGAAGACGAAATGATACCGGTTACTCGCCAACAAGAAGTTCAACCACCGCCGCCGCCACCAAGACCTCAGGTTACTGAGATATTAAATATTGTTGAAGACGATGTTGATATTGAAGATGAACTTGAAGTTGAAGATGCAGAGGCTGACCAGGAAATGGAAGTTGAAGTTGTTGACATGGAGGATGAAGAAGAAGATATGGAAACCTTTTTCATTGTTGAAGATATGCCAATTTTTATGCCTGAAAAATGCAAAACGGAAGATGAGGGGAAACTTGAATTACAAAAATATCTGGCAACTCATATTAAATATCCAAATATTGCAAGAGAAAATGGAATTCAAGGGAAAGTTTATGTGTCCTTTGTGGTAAATTCAAAAGGTAAAGTAACTAATGTTAAAATTGCCAGAGGTGTAGACCCTGCACTCGACAAAGAAGCTCTAAGAGTGGTAAAAGCTCTACCGGAATTTTCTCCCGGAAAGCAAAGAGGAAAACCTGTTAGAGTAAACTACACAGTGCCAATCAATTTTAAATTAGGATAAAAATATTTAAGCCCTGTTATACAGGGCTTTTTTTGTATTTAATAATCAACAAACTAATGAAACGTATAATCTCTTATAATGTAAATGGAATTAGAGCTGCAATAAAAAAAGGTTTCGTCGAATGGCTAAAAGAAACCAAGCCTGACTTAATTTGTTTACAAGAACTAAAAGCCCAGCCAGACCAAATAGAACAGCATCTTTTTGAGGACTTAGGATATAACTGTTATTTTCATTCGGCAGTAAAAAAAGGATATAGCGGAGTTGGAATTCTAACAAAACAAAAACCCGACAATATAAAATACGGAATGGGAATTGAAAAATACGACTCAGAGGGAAGAGTATTACAGACCGATTTTGGCGACACCTCATTTATAAGTGCATACTTTCCTTCAGGTTCTTATGGAGACATCAGGCAAGAATTTAAAATGGAATTTTTGAAAGATTTCTCAGCCTATATTGATAAATTAAAACTTGAAAGACCTAAACTTATTATTTCAGGAGATTATAATATCTGTCATAAAGCTATTGATATAAACCACCCCGAACGTCATAAGAAATCATCAGGTTTTTTACCGGAAGAAAGAGAATGGTTTGATAAATTTATTGCTAATGGATTTATTGATTCTTTTCGCGAATTTGACAAATCAGCAGAAAAATATTCTTGGTGGTCATACAGAGCCGGAGCAAGAATGAAGAATTTAGGTTGGCGTATCGACTACCATCTCGTATCTGAAAATTTAAAGTCAAACTTGAAGAATGCCTTTATAATGCCCGATGCATTCCATTCCGACCACTGTCCGGTTGTAGTCGATTTGGAGATATAAACCAATAACTTTGTTCCCCATTATAATAAATTTGATATTTTTTTTTATCATGGACAACGAAATGACAACCCATTTTGTCTAACCATAAATTTCTGACGAAATAAATGATTGATGAAAAACAACTTGTTGAATATTGTATCTCGAATAAAGATGGAGCTTTAGATGAGTTATACCGGAGATATGCACCCAAATTATTTGGTATTTGCATAAGATATGGTAAAAATCAACAAGAAGCGGAAGATATTTTACATGATGGTTTCATTCGTATTTTGAAATATCTTAAAGAGTTTCGTCACGAAGGTTCTTTTGAAGGCTGGTTACGAAGAATAATGTTAAATACTGCTATTAACTATTATAAAAAAAACACAAAATACTTTGCCGATGTTGATATTGGAAATGTGGGTGATAGCGATGTGTTTAATAATTCTGTTTTAGATGCTTTATCTCTCAATGAATTGCTTGATGTTATAAAGTCTTTACCGGATGGCTACAGGTTAGTATTTAACCTTTACGTTGTTGAAGGCTATAAACATAAAGAAATTGCTGAAATATTGGGTATTTCTGAAAGTACATCTAAATCGCAATTAATGAAAGCTCGTAAAGCTCTGAAGAAAATTTTATTGAACGGAAACTTTGACTTGTCATTGGGCAAATCATAAAGTTGAATTTATTATTATGACAAATAAAGATAATACAGAATTAAGGGGACATTTGGGTAAGGCTTTTAACGATTTTGAAGTTAAACCCCCTAACCATGTTCTTGATAAAATTAAAAATACTGTTGCTGCAAATAAAGCAGCAAAAACAAATACTGTTTTAAAGCGTAGCATATACTGGTTGGCTGCCGCTCTTATTGTTAGTGGTATAAGCTATTATATTGTTACTGATGATAATTCAAATAAGCAATCGGCAAATACAGAAACCTCAAACCAAAATATTACCTATAAAAGAACTGAGAATACAGCAATTACATCTGATTCAGATAATAAACTAAACAAAAAGTTGCCTGAGAAGCAGGTAAAGAAGAAGTCGAAAGTCATTACTTTTAAAGCAAATGCAGGTAAAGACAGAATTATTTGTGGTCTTGAATGTTCTATGGGTGCTGTTCCCATCTCTTCAAAATCAACAGGAAAATGGTCAATAATTGATAATACAGGAATTAGTTCTGAGGAAGTATTCACCTCATTAAATGAAGCAACAAGCCTTGTCTCGGTTCCTAAAGCCGGCAAATACCACTTTAGATGGACAGAAACATATAAAGATAAATCTACTTCTGATGATGTTTTTATTGAATTTGTCGATTTTGAAGACATCAATGCCGGACAAGACAAATCAGTTTGCGGACTTTCTTGCGAACTTAAAGCAAATGGTAATAATGGAAATTGGACATCTTTTAATGACATAAGAATTGAAAATGCCGGTAATACCTATGCCAAAGCTGTTTCAACTAAATACGGAACATATTCATTTGTTTGGACAGAACAAAAATATAGTTGTAAATTCTCAGACACAATTAATATTAGCTTTATTGAATTGCCTGATGCAAATATTGATATTATTGAAACAGCACAATGTTATGGCGAACCATTTACTGTAGAGTGCAATTACTCAAACAAAAATAAATACAACTGGGATTTCGATAATGGAAGCTTTAATAAATTATCAACTGGCATTTATACCGTACTATGGAATAACTCTGAGAAACATAAAATTAAACTGGATGTTTCAAATAAAGCTTGTACAGCAAGTTCGGCTGTAATTTTACAAGAGCCTTTAAAGCTTTCGGCTAATTTTATTATTTCTGAGCTCGGTGATGATATTCCGGCAATGGTATATTTTACAAATATGACTATGGTTGGGAATGATGACTATGATACATATAGTGACATAAAGTTTGAATGGGTCTTTGGTGATGGCGAGACTTCAAATACGGATAATCCCGAGCATCTATATCTTAATTCCGGGACTTATACCCCCTATTTAGTTGTAAGCGATTCCAAATCATGTGTGGATACAGCATACGGTCAAACATTAAAATTGGCAGTTAATTACGAAAAGACACAATCTAATTTCTTTACCCCCAATGGCGATGGCATAAACGATGTATTTAAAATTGATGCAAGTAAGCTTCAATCTTTTACTTGCCTGATATTAAACAAAAGAGGCGAGAAGATATTTGAATGGAACAATGCCGATGGTGGTTGGAACGGTTATCTTAGAAGTGGAAATAAAGCTGAAGCCGGTGTATATTATTATATTATCAGAGGTTTATCTTTTGACAATAAGGCAGTTGAAATACCGGGTGTTTTCTATCTAATAAGGTAAATTCAAAAGTATAATAAATTAAAAGCCGTGAATTGATTCACGGCTTTTAATTTAACACTCAAACAATATATGTTTGATTAATGTTTCATTTCGGAAGTGCTTGTACTCATTGCTTTTTCTATTCGTTTACTTACATTTGAGAAATAATTCTCAATAATATTAGCATTTCCTTTTTGGCTAACATTAGCAATTGTATAAGTATATTCATTATCGCTTAATGTAATTGTAAATTTAAAGTCAAGCTTATCGCTAAGTGTTTTTAGAGTTACCTCAACATTAGCACCAACCAAATCTTCGTCGATAAATCGTTCTGTCACTTTTCTGTGTTCATCACGGAAATAAGTACTTAGCCAACTATATGCACGTGCATGCAATTCTGCCATATCAGCGTTTTCTACCTTTATGGTTTTAGTAAGATAAATTTTATCAGCTTTGTGTTGTGCCGACAAACTTAGAACGAACAAACTGACTAATAGAACTGAAATTAATTTTTTCATAATAGTATTTTTTTAATTTTTACGAAATTAACTGAAATTATCTAATCTTCAAACTTTATTAATTAAAGCCTCAACTAACAATAGGTCAAAGCTGGTTGTAATCTTTATGTTTTTTTTATCTCCCTCAACTAAGTTTATCTCATAATCCATTGATTCTAAAACAGAAGCATCATCTGTAAATTCCGACTTATAAGCTTGGGTATATGACATCTTTATTTCATCTACCCTAAAAACCTGAGGGGTTTGAACAATCTTAATACTTTGTCTGTCAATAGTTTTATTACTATTCTCATCAAAAATTCTTAAGGACTCGTTAATACCAACAGCAGGTATAGCATTGCCCTTTTCAATTGCAGTATTAAACAATTTATCAATAAGGTCAATACTAAGCATTGGACGTACACCATCGTGTATGGCCACAAAACCTTCTTCAACATGATTCAGTCCATTTTTAACTGAATAAAAGCGTGTTTCACCTCCCTCAACTATTCTATGTTTGATATTATAATTTTGGGATGCACACAAGTTTTTCCAATAATCGATTTGGCTCTTTGGCAAAACCAGAACAATATTTATTGCAGGATCGTATTTATAAAATAAATCAATGGTATGCATCAGTATAGCCTTTCCCTTAAGTAATAAAAACTGCTTAGGAATATCGGCACCCATCCTCATTCCCGAACCTCCTGCTACAATTATCACATTCTTTTTCATAATTAATAGACGTTTTTATTTTAAATGGGTTGCCAATTTAGAGTATTATTTTGTTTTTTTTTCTGTTTTAATCAAATTTTAAAGCTCATAAAGCTATTTAATTAAAGTGCTTCGGTCTAAAAGTCATAGTAAAAAAGTATTTTTGTCAAATAATACTTTTAAACTTTGACAAAGGAAATAATAAATAAACGTGTCAGTCAAACAATCAGGTTATTATTAATAAGTCTGATAGCTTTGCTATTTTCATGTAGCCCGGCAAGGAAGCTAACAAAAAATCAATATCTGTTAAAAAGAAACCGGATAATTCTTAAATCTAAAGACAATAATCTGGACAAGAGTAAGAT
>JANTGP010000194.1 GCA_024762835.1 Bacteroidota bacterium | reverse complement strand
TTCATCAGCTTTGCTTACTCTCACCGGATATTTTCGGTTTGCAATACTAATCTTAATGATTCTCTTGTCTGCCATTTAATTCATTTATGTATTTAACAGAGTAATACATTTATTTATTTCCCGCACTATATTATTAATTTGCTTCAAGGCATATTCCTTCTCATCACCTCCACTTTCAATACCCCTGACAAACTGTAATCTATTATATTTATTAATTAATACTTCTATTTCTTCTTCTTTTTCAGTTAAAGTATTTTTCAACTTCTTATTCTCTTCTTCTAAAATCCTCTTGTCATCTTTTATCTTTTTATATCCAATGATGACTTTATTTATTTTTTTCTTAAGAGCTAATTCGAAATCATTCATACCTTAACTTTACAAGCACAAAATTAATATTGCAAGCATTAAAACCCAAATTAATTAAAAGAATATGCTAAAATTGATAAACTTTTTTTCAACAATGTTATCATGCTTGATGATTCGATTATATTTGCATCATAATAAATTAAATTAAACTCAAGTTAGTATTCAGATTAGTTTTTACTCTGAGTTTTAATTAAATGAGAAATTACAAATGCATAAGTCACATAAAATCACCTATATAGTTTTACTTTTACTATTTTGCAGCAAGATTGGCATTTACAGCCAAAGTAAACTTCCTGATAATTATTTTCGTTCTCCTTTAGATATTCCTCTGTTTCTATCGGGAAATTTCGGCGAATTACGGTCTACACATTTTCATTCGGGAATTGATATTAAAACACAAGGAAGCACCGGACACAATGTTTATTCTGTTGCCAAAGGCTACGTTTCGCGTATTAAGATCTCATCAGGTGGCTACGGTAATGCTATTTACATTACTCATCCTAATGGATATACTAGTGTTTACGGACACTTGCAGTCTTTTAATAAAACCATACAGAATTATGTAAACAATATGCAATATAAAAAACATAGTTTCTCGGTGAACCTTTTTCCGCCAAAAGACAAGTTTCAATTAAAAAAGGGCGATATAATAGGTCTGTCAGGTAATTCAGGAAGCTCAGGTGGTCCTCATCTTCATTTTGAGATACGAGAAACAAAGACAGAATATCCTGTAAACCCTTTATTGTTCGGGTTTAATATTGAAGATACAATTCCGCCTAATGTATTTAATATTGCCATTTATCCAAAAAACAGCAAAAGTCTTATACATGGCAAAAACAGGATGTACATACAAAAAGCCACAAAAAGGGATAATATTTATGGAATTAATGGTAATAAGCCCATAAACGTAAGCGGTGAAATTGCATTTGGTATTGAAGCTAATGATTATCTAAACGGGACATTTAATAAATGTGGTCTTTATTCAACAAAACTTTATTTTGACAGTGTATTAATATATTTCTCGGAGTTGAAAAATCTTAGTTTTGCCGAGCAGCGTTACGTCTTGAGTTATTATGATTATACATATAAATACAATAACAAGAAATACATACAGAAATCATTTCTCGACCCTAATAATAAATCACATGTTATAAAGGACAATTTATACAGAGGAATTGTAAGTATTTCTGATACAAATATTCATACAGTTAGTTATATACTTACTGATGCTTATAACAATACCAGCAATATCAGTTTCAAAGTAAAGGGGAATGATGCAAGTCAGATTACTGATAACTCTGTTACTGAATATACTAAAGCAATGCCATATCAGATTGAAAATAATTTTGAGGCAGTTGGTGTTAGATTAACGATTCCTAAATATGCCTTGTTCGATAAACTATTTTTTAAATATGAGTTACTAAAGGATAGTATTCCACAGCTTTATTCCAAATTACACAGAATACATAATCCGGGCACACCATTATTAAAATTCTATAAATTGCGGATAAAAGCAATTGGTCTTCCCGAAAATCTGCGTAATAAAGCTTTAATTGCCTTAGTTTCTGAAAATAAAAAGTCACCTGTATTTTATAGTGAAGGTGGGAAATGGGAAGATGGATACATAGTGGCAAATGTAAGAGAATTTGGTGATTTTGCAATTGTACTCGATACTATTCCACCAACAATTAAAGCACTTAACATTAGCGATGGAAAAAACATGACTAAGAATAAGTCAGTTAGGTTTATGATAAAAGACGAACTTTCAGGTATTGCAAAATATGAAGGTTTCATTGATGATAAATGGGTATTATTCAGGTATGATTCAAAAAATAATATTATTGAATATCGCTTTAGCGATAATACAATTGATAAAGGGAAGAACCATTTACTTAAGTTACGTGTTACTGACAATAGAGGCAATAAGCAAGAAATAAAGCTAGATTTTTATAAATAGAATCTTCTTATAATACAAAAAGCCGCTTTCCTGTCCGGATAGCGGCTTTTTATTATAGGGGACTTCTAAAAAATTATTTCTTCTTATAACACCTTACCCAATCAATTTCCATAGCAGTAGGTAAAGAAGCTGCATGAGGCTCTACCTGGAGTCCCGAGCTAAATATCATATACATTGGTTCATTTGGAATACCCTGTGATTCTTCTCTGACAACAACATCATTAATTTTCCAAACAAGACTTTTTTCTGTCCATTCAAGAGTAAAAATATAAAAATCGTGAACAAACTTGCCTGCTTTTAATTTTGAAAGTTTTGACTTATTCCCATCACTCCAAAAATTTGTCATAGAGATTCTGTTTTTCACATCTGTTTTAAAGATGTCAATTTCGGGAAGCATTTTCTCAGAAACCATCCAGAAAGCGTGTGTAACCGGATTTGCTTGGTTAAGTTTTACTTTTGCCTGAAAACGTCCATGTTTTTGTCTAAAGCTTTCGCCTGTACTTATCAAGCCGGATGTATAACTAAATTGTTTGGGAAAGAATCCAATACGGGGATGCCATGTTTTACCTTCGGCTTTTTCTTCGCGAGTAATTATTTTACAAATACTGTTTTTAATCTCAATATTCTTACCATCAGAATTAAAATGCTTATCGGTTGCTAATGAGTATCCGTCGTCAAGTAAAGCTTTCCCCCAATAATAATTCGTAATCCACTTATCCGTATCAAGCTGAGAGGAATTAAAATCATCGAAGAATGTCATTTCCCAATTTTTGAATTCGTCAAACTTATTAGACTTCAACAAGCTAAAGTACTTCTTTACATCATCTCTTGCAAGCATCTCATTATATTCCTGTTGCAACTTATACTCATCACTTTGTTTATATCTTTCCTTGTCTTCCTTCTCGGCTTTTATGGCAAGGAATTCATCAGAGTTTACATAAGCATGAAGGTCTTCATATCTTTTGTACAAATCATCATTCCTTATCTTATCAGCCTCGTCGATACTTCCTCTTTCTTTATTTTTTAAATACTTTTTTATAAGTTTATTTTTTAAAAGCACATTATAGGCCTGTAGCTTTTTATATTCTTTCGTTTTTTCAAAAGTATCAGCTTTTATTGCCTCCAATCTTTTCTTAAACTCAGGCGAGTTAACCTCTTTCTCAAGCTCATTAATCTTTTTCAAATCATCTGATTCGCCAAAAGCAAGAAATTCTTCGTACTCCTTTTTCAATGAAGCTTCGTCAGCTTCAATCTTCGAAGTTGCCGGAATTCTTCCAAAAAATGATTTAATTACAAAACTTGTCTTTAAATTTGCCATCTCACGTATATTAAATTATAATTTGTTCCAAAGATAAAAAAATGATAACAACCATTTGAATTGTTCAGGTAAAATTATCACTTTTTAATTAATTCTAAATTAATTTCATGTTTTTTGTTAAACACATTATTCCACACCCAGACACATACACCTGCATAACAGCCAATTAGAACAAACCTGTAAAACAAATCTCAAATATCAATTTATAAATATGAATCTGCAAAACATACAAAAAAGCCCCTTCACAAAAAGGGGCTTTAAATTTTATTAATAAAAAAACTATTTTACAGGAATATTTTCTAATGTTTCTACAAGAAAATCCCAGAATTTATTAACGGTTTCGATATTTACTTTCTCATCAGGTGAGTGAGGATATCTGATTGTGGGACCAAACGAAATCATATCCCAGTTTTTATAAACTCCACCAAGAAGTCCACATTCCAGACCGGCGTGGATAGCCTTTATTTCAGGGATCTTACCATATTTATCATTATAAACATTCTGCATCACCTTTAATATGTTTGAATCCATATTAGGTTTCCAGCCCGGGTAACCTCCTTCAAATTTCACATCAGCACCGGCAAGTGTAAATAATGAATCCATTCTTTCGGCAAGAAACTCTTTTGAAGAATCAACAGAACTTCTCATTAAACAAGCAACATACACATTCTTATTCTCTGAATTAACTATTGCCAGGTTTGTAGATGTTTCCGTAAGTCCGGGCATTGTGTCGCTCATGCGAATAACACCATTAGGACAAGCAACAATAGCATTTGTTAATCTCATTTGAGTATCGGCATCCATAACAAAATCAGGCATTCCTGTTTCCTCAATTGCAATTTTAAGATCTGGCTCAACGGCTGAAAATTCAAATTTAATTGTATCCTCATAGTCTTTAACACACTTTTTAAAGTCGTCAACATTACTATCAGGTACTGTGATAACAGAAAATGCTTCTCTAGGTATGGCATTGCGTAAACTACCACCATTGATACTTGCTAAACGAATTCCATGTTTTTTAGCAGCATGTTTTAAATATCTGAATGTAATAATATTGGCATTCCCGCGACCAATAGAGATATCTAATCCTGAGTGGCCACCTTTTAGACCTGTTACAGAAAACTTAAAAGCTTTTGAACCGGCAGGAAGAGCCTCTTCCTCGTATGAGAAATTCACGTTTGCATCTTCGCCACCTGCACAACCGACATAAAGTTCGCCTTCATCTTCTGAGTCCATGTTAATAAGGATATCACCATCAAGCAAGCCGGCTTTTAAACCAAAAGCTCCTGTCATTCCTGTTTCTTCATCAATAGTAAATAAAGCTTCAATTGGTCCATGTACCAATTCTTTTGATTCTAATACTGCCATTGCAGCAGCAACGCCAATACCATTGTCAGCACCCAAAGTAGTACCTTGTGCGGTTACCCACTCTCCATCAACGTAAGCATCAATTGGGTCTTTTTCAAAATCATGGTCATTATCGCTGTTCTTTTGTGGTACCATATCGAGGTGCCCTTGCAAAACAATAGTTTTGAGATTTTCCATTCCGGCTGTTGCCGGTTTTTTGATAATTACATTCCCAACTTCATCTACAAAGGTATCAAGACCAAGGCTTTCGCCAAAGTTCTTCATGAATTCAATTACCTTCTCTTCTTTCTTTGATGGACGAGGGATCTGTGTTAAACTATAAAAATGTTTCCAAACAATTTTTGGTTCAAGATTTAATATTTCTTTACTCATTTTAGTTAAATTAAAAAGTTATTATTTATGGCTCTAAATTAATCAAATTTATAGAAATACAATTATTCATTTAACATATTTAAAGTTTAATTATTGTTTGTTAAATATAAAATTGCATAAACTCCCTATAATGCTTATTAAGTTTGATATTTAAGAGCTTGATTATATCTTTGTAAACTAATAATTATTAAATTTTTCATTGAAAAATAAAATCAGGTGGATGA
>JANTGP010000193.1 GCA_024762835.1 Bacteroidota bacterium | reverse complement strand
ATATATGTTTATAATAATTGATATTAACTAATAATATGAATATAATTAGACTTGTAGAACATTCTAATTATCAACGCCTAACAGACATAACGATTAATGATTTAATAATTTCAATTAATCAGCACTTACGCAAATTCATTTAAAAAATGTCAATTAATCAAGTATCTTGAAATTAATCAATTCAATTCTGGTATTACTTACCTTTTCAATTTTAGCTTCGTAATGTCCGAATCTAACTATCTCATTTTTCTCAGGTATACTTTCGCAATGTGAAAGTATAAGACCTGCAATAGTATTGAATTCTTCAGATTCCTCAAGACCAAGTTTATATTTCTCATTGATAAAATCAATTTCAAGCCTGCCTGAAAAAATAAATTCTTTTTCGTTTACCTGAACATCAATTAGGTCAACCCTATCGTGTTCATCTTCTATTTCACCAAATATTTCCTCTATTATATCCTCTATTGTTAACATTCCAGAGGTACCACCAAACTCATCAACTACAACAGCAATATTTTTATGTTCTTTCATAAAAATCTCTAACATTTTATTTGCAGGCATTGACTCGGGAACAATTGGAAGACTTGTTAATTTGGATTTTATTGATTTAGGATTTTTAAAAAGCTCAGATGATTTCACATAGCCAATTATTTTGTCTATCGATTCTTTATAAATCAATATACGGCTTAAGCCGGTTGAAATAAAACTATTTGTTAGGTTCTCAATTGTATCATTTTCGTCTAAAGCCACAATTTCGGTACGAGGAATCATACAATCACGTAATTTCACATCTGAGAAGTCAAGAGCATTCTGAAAAATTTTCAAATCATGTTCTATCTCCTCGTCAGTCAACTTCTCATCCTGCCCTTCGTTAATAAGATTATCAAGATCTATTTTACCAAATACCATTTGAGACTTTTCATCGGTAATATCTACGTGTAGACTCAGCTTAAGCAACTTTATTGATAACCATATTGAGAATTTTGAAATTGGATAAAATAAAAAGAAAAATATTGATACAGGCAATGAAAAGATATTAAGTACCAGATTCGGGTTTATCCGAAATAAAGCTTTTGGTATAAACTCGGCTGTTATTAAAATAATAACCGTAGAGATTAATGTTTGAACTATTACTATACCGATTTGCGAACTCACATAAATCTGAATTGATGGTTCAAGTAATACAGCCATTTCAATACCATAAATCACCAAAGCTATATTATTACCAACCAACATGGTGGCAATAAATAACGATGGTTGTTTCATAAACAGGTTAATAACACCCGATGAAAAACTGCCTTGTTTTCTTTCAAGTTCAATTCGCAATTTATTAGCCGAAACAAAAGCAATCTCCATTCCTGAGAAGAGAGCAGAAAACAATAATGTTATTAATATAATTATAGGTAAACTCACTATTTCGGACTATTCAAATTTAGTATTCCTTTGGGATTATGAATTGTATAATTTGAGAAGCTCTGATCTGCATCAAAACCATCATCACTATATATAATTTCATCTTTCTTTGTAATTTTCACAAACTTATCAGATGAAATTGTTTCGGTTTTTTTATTCCAGATTAAAAGCTCGGTATTAATAATCTCGCCTTTCTTATTAACTACAACCACATCGTCTTTAACTTCCCAAACATCATCATTCTCATGGTAAATGGCATAATTTGCAGTAAGGCTGGATTCAACAAATTTATCCTGATTATAGAATAAGACCTCTATGCCATCCGGAAATTCTACATATGGTTCATCTTCATTCGTATATCTTGCCATCTTAGCTGCAATTATTTTTAATTTCACTACAGCAGAGTCGCTATATAAAATCTCAATATTGCTGGCACTTTGTGTGGGAAAATTTTTGATATCGGTAATTGAATTCAATTGTTTGATATCGTTCTCGCATGATAAAAGCATTACAACCCCAATTATTAAGGCTATAATGCTTTTGTTCTTAAAATATTTAGCACTCTTACTATTTTCTAAATCTTGCTTTTGTCTTTTCATTTATCCAGCATCCAACTGTATATTCATCCCCTTCGGAAATACCATGAAAGAATGCATCTTCTTTACCGGGGAAATGTTGCTTATATGTGTCAATATATTTATCTGCAAGTTCAGTAACTTCAGGGTCAACCCTTTTTGCTTTAATAAATTTATCTACAGCGACCCAATAAACAGCTGCATGTTCGAAATTATCAGTACCACAACTTTTTGATGCAGCTGCATAAATGTTACCTATAAGGATATATGGTTTCCCACTTTTTTTGTCAAGGCTAATTGAGTTATATGCATATTGACGAGCTTTAGACAATTCGCCAAGCTGACTATATGTAATTACGCCTAACTCGTAATAATAAGCTGCTTTTTTCAAACTATCGGTTTGCTTTTCAATTGCTTCGAGGTAAAATTTTAAGCTCTGTGGAATATCCTCTTTTTTAAGTGCAAGTTTTGCAATATTATAAGCTGCTTCTGCTGATGGCTCTAACTTATATAATTGCTTCGAGGTATTAAAGAAAAGCTCCGAATCTACACAATCAGCTTCGTTTAATAATTTAGTAATGTTTTTCAATAAGTCAATATCCTCAGGTGACTCAGTAAACTTAGGTTCAAAATAAGGAATCAGAATATCACAATCTGCAGCACCACTTTCCATAAAGAAGTTTTCAACACTTTTTATTGCAGAACTTGTTCTGTCGAGATATTTCTGAGCTTTGCCCTTAGATTTAAGATACTCAAGTCTGTCCTTAAGATTTTTCATACAAAGGGAAAAATTATCTACCATCTCTGATTTAGGCAACTTCTCAGATTTATACAAAAATGCTGATGTTTGAATAAAGCTTACAGAAACAGCATCTTCGGTTTTTCTTCCTTGAGAATTTACAGATTTTTTAAGATACTTATATGCTTGCAAAAGACTATCTTTCCTGTAACGAAGCATGTCTACGCCAATTCTACCGGAAACGAAACCTTCTTTTCCAAAAAATTCTATTCGCTTATTATAGATGATAAATACTGTATCAATATATTTCTCTTTAAGAGATGCATCTTTTTCTTTTGCAATAAGTGATTTAAAAATCTTAACTCCATCGATATAAATATTTTTTGAAGACAAAGGACAATTGTTGTAAACTAGTCTCCATGGGGAAATAGCATCTTCATAGTTTTTTTGTTTTACAAACTCCCTGTATAAAGAAGTATTCCTAACGCAGCTAACACTATCTACACCATATTTTGAACTAAGGTCCTGAGCTTTTGCATTTTCCGAAATCCCTATTGAAAGGATAATACCAAATAACAAGGTATATAAGATTCTTTTTTTCATAATAACATCCGGTAATTTAGTTAAACTTTCTTTTTATAAACCAAATATCGTGCAAAGATAAGCTTAAACTTAATAAAGCATAATTTTCTTTTATCAAATTATTATTTGTTGTTCCTCTTTGTCCAAATTCAAAACTAAAGTTTACATGAGATCTTCCTCTGCTTACAGGCAAACCAAATCCAATTCCAATTCCTGTTTCTTTTAATTGTTCGCCCTTTAAATCGAGGTACGTGTTTGTATGATGAAAACCCAATCTATAATGAACTCTTGACATATAGTGCATTGATCTTGAATTTGGGACATAATCTAAGCCAATAGATAATTTTGACATGTCGGCAAGAGAATCCTTCTGACCCAAGAATGTAGATTCTGACCATAATTGTTGAGAGTAGTCAGCAACAAATAAGAATTTTTCATTTTGCAGGCTAATTCCAAGTCCATAAGACGTAGGTAAAACTATATTGTCTTTTTCGCTATCTACATCAACCAGAGTATCAACTAAACCATAAGAGTTCGCACTTGTTGCAAAATAATTATTAATAGCACTTATCTTGCTTTGGTTTGCAAACGTAGCCCCAATTGTATATTTCAAATCATTTTTAAATATATTACTAAATTGTAGGCCAAAGTCATAAGTAAAATCGCTTACAATAATTTTGTCGCTATTTTTAGTGCTGAAGAAGTTATTATCAATACTGCCATCTTCATCAATATAATTAATGATACGTGTATGGTCAATTGTACCAAATAAATATTTAACATTTACTCCAATAGATAATGATTTGCTAAGTTTAAACGCATTAGTAAGAAATACTTGATTTACACCTCCCTCACCATTATAATAAGTCTGAGACTTAATGACATCATTCCAAGTGCTTGTATAAGTAGAATCTTTACTAATTTCGTAGCCAACGCTACTAAATGGCATTAAAGCAAAACCGGCATACCACCACCTGTTAATCTGAAAGCCTCCACCCATATATGAGAAGTTTGCATTAATCTTGCTAATGTTTTTATCGAAAGTCTGATAGTTTCTAACTCCGCCATTAACACCAAATTCCCATGTAAATGATAATGTATCTAAAACAGTAAAAGAAGCCGGATTAGTAAAATTAAGCTGTAAATTATTCCTAATTCCTATTGATGAACCACCTAATGATTGAAATAAGCCGTATGTACCTGCCAAATCGCCAAAGCCATATCTTGAATATGGAGAGCTTGTATTACTTTGGGCATCTAAATTATGGAAGAATAACACTAAAGCAAAGCCTAATAATAATATTTTTTTATTCATTATTGTTATTTAATATATTGAAATTCAATATTCTGTTGAGACCTTTTAGCACTATGTCCCGCTCAACAAAGATGGTATTTTTTAGTTTCTCAGCAAAGAAAAAACAATCACCACCGGAAAGAACGACTTTCAAATCAAAATATTCTTCCCGAAGCCTGTTAATATAAGCATCTATTTCGAAAATAATGCCTGTTTGAACACCTGAGATTATTGCATTCTCGGTACTATCACCCAAGAATGGGAAATTATCTTGTGAGGAAAGTAATGGTAAGTTTCTTGTAAATTTATTTAATGCTTTAAATCTCATTTGCATTCCGGGCGAAATATTACCTCCTAAATAAATGCCATCACTCGATAAAAAATCGTATGTAATTGCTGTTCCCATATCTATTGCAAGAACATTCTGCTTTGGAAAAATATAACTAGCACCAGCAACAATAGCAATTCTATCCTTTCCGAGAGTTTTTGGAGTTTTATATTGAATGTCAAAAGGTAAAGAAGTATTGCTGTCGAGTTGCAAAACAAAGCTAAACATATTATTCAATACAGAAATAAGCTCAACCGGTAAATCGGCAACCGACGAAATAATTACATGAGATATTTCCGGAAAATCATCTTTGATTTTAATAATTCTCTTTTCCTGCAATTTTTCAATATTAGCAAAATACAACATCTGCTGATTATCAAATATTGCAATCTTAATAAGAGTATTTCCAATATCTATTAAAAGCTTCATCATAAAGTCAAATATTATTAAGCGTTCATTCTGCCACAATGTTACAGATAAACCTTAATTATTATCAAAATAATATCTTTTTAAAAGAATGTTTTTGTGAATAATCACAATTAAATGTTTTTAAATTTTGCCTCAAAAATAGTCATTTATGGTGATTTATTTGAGCTTTGCCGAAAGTTATTAATTTAGAAAACTCTACAAAATTAAAAATGTTTCTTATAGAAAAAGTTTATTTGTTAATAAACTTG
>JANTGP010000192.1 GCA_024762835.1 Bacteroidota bacterium | reverse complement strand
CGGTTTTACTAAAAAAAAAAATTAACAAACAAGATATAATTTCAAAAGAAAAGCCTGATGTAAAGTCACCTGAAAAGAAAGATGTAAAACAAAATGAGAATACAAGTAAATCGACAAGAGAAAGTAATCCGGAAAAAGTAAAGAATTATAAGCTTGTAAAAAAGATTGAGTCATCTTAGGTTAAAGATGCAATGAACTTAATTAATAAGCCCAAAGCAGTTGTTGGTGAAAAAAAGACTGATGCTATTGTTGAAGAACCTGATGCTGTAGAAGAAGAGTTTACGGCAAATGAGTTAAAGGAAGAATGGCTAAAATATGCGGAGGATAATTTTAAAAGCAATAAGGTTCGTTTATATAGCGTAATGATTAATTCTATTCCTGAAATAAGTGATAAAAATACATTGTTTTTAAATTTAACTAACGAATCGCAAAAAATCAATTTTAATGAAGTTAAGGCTGACATTATTAACTATTTAAGAAAAAAACTAAATAATAGTAAGCTGGAGTTAAAGATTCAGCTTGCAAAATTTAAATCGAAGGAAAAGCATATTTATACCGAAGAAGATAAGCTCAAATATTTAATGGAAAAACATCCTGAGTTGAGCACAATGAAACAAAAGCTTGGGCTTGATTTTGAATAAGTGATGATAAAAATTGGATTACTTAGCGATACTCACGGTTTTGTCGATAATAAGATTTTTAAATTCTTTAAGGAATGCGATGAGATTTGGCATGCCGGAGATATTGGCAATATGGAAACGGCTATTGCTTTGGAAAGAATTGCAAAATTGCGTGCAGTCTACGGAAATATTGATGGCCACGAGTTGCGTATTGCATTTCCTCAGAACCAGAGATTTACGTCAGAGAAAGTTGATGTATGGATAACACATATTGGAGGTTATCCCGGTCGGTATAACCGGCTTGTAGTACCCGAAATATATAATAATCCACCAAAGTTATTTATTAGCGGACACTCTCACATATTAAAAATTATGAGAGATAAAAAACTGGGATTGTTGCATATAAATCCGGGAGCAGCAGGTAAAAAAGGTATGCACAGGGTGCGTACTGCAGTAAGATTTGAAATTGATAATGACAGAATTAGCAATCTGGAAATACTTGAGATAAGTCGAACATAAATCTTATTCAGGTCTTTTGTCTGCTTTTTTATATTTAATGTCTTTGTCTTTACCTTCGGGGCGGATATACATAAAGTTATCTTCAAAACGGAAAAAGAAAACCTTATTCCCATTCTTAGTCTCAATTAATAATCCTGATCGTTTCTTATCAAACTTGAACTTTTTTCCTTCAACCTTTACCGTACTGCCCACGCCCATGCTATATGTATTATCAGACCTAAACTCAATCCACTTATTCTTCTTTTTAGTAACCCAAATGCCAAATAAATTATTAATATCTTGAGTCCTTATTTTTGAATCATTATTTGAGCTAAGCTCGGTGCTGTCACTTGTTTTTACTGTATCATTTTTAGGATGACGTTCTCCACATGAGAAAAAGAGACTTATAGCAATAATACCAATGGCAAAAAACTGAATTGATTTTTTCATAATTGAAATTGTTTATTCGATTATTATATTTCGCCGTAAAAGTAATATTATATAAACAAAATATGAAACTAATATTTTTAAAATATTTGTCCTCGTCAGCTTCTAAAGCTCCGAATGAATTTTTAGAAGTCCCCTTAAATCATTTAGATAGATCTTCGTAAATATCTTTTGTCTATAAAAAACTATTCAAATCCTGATGTAAATAAATTATTAGAACTCTCCATAATAATATTATGCTACTTTTGCAGCCAATTTAATATTAACAATGGAATATCAGTTACATACACTAAAGAATGGAATAAGGCTTGTGCATAAGCAGGTTGACTCTGCGGTTGCGCATGCAGGTGTAATGATGCATACCGGATCGCGTGACGAGACGGCTGAACAGCAAGGATTGGCTCATTTTATTGAGCATGTAATATTTAAAGGAACAACTAAGCGAAAAGCTTATCATATCATTAGTCGTATTGAGGACGTAGGAGGAGAGTTAAATGCCTATACTGCAAAAGAAGAAACAAGTATCTATGCTTCGTTTTTAAAGGAACATTATGACAGGAGCATGGAACTGTTTAGCGATATTCTTTTTAATTCGGTTTTCCCCGAAAAAGAATTATTGAAAGAAAAGGATGTTATTTATGACGAAATAAATTCATATAAAGATAGTCCGTCTGAATTAATATTTGATGATTTTGAGGAGCTTGTTTTCAGGAATCATCCTTTAGGAACAAACATTCTGGGTACACCTGAGCATCTTAAGAGATTTACCCGTAATGACGTAATCAACTTTTTCAGAAATACATATTATACCGATGAAATGATTGTGTGTTCGGTTGGAAATATAAAATTCAATAAACTTGTTAAGTATTTCGAGAAGTATTTTTCTGATGTTAAGCCTTTGTACAGGACTAAGACACGAGAACCGTTTTCCGATTATTCTAAAACCAAAAAGGTAGCTAATAAAGACACTCATCAAACTCATTGCATTGTTGGTAATGTTGCATATAATGTTCACGATGATAGGCGGGTTGGATTATATTTGTTAAATAATATTTTGGCAGGACCGGGAATGAATTCAAGATTGAATATGAGTTTACGTGAGAAATATGGTTATGCTTATAATGTAGAGTCAAATTACACTCCGTATTCTGATACCGGTTTATTTACTATTTATTTCGGTACCGATTCTGCTTATTTAGATAAAAGTATGGCAATTATCCGTAAAGAGATAAAATTGCTTCAGGAGAAGAAACTGGGAATATTACAACTTTCAAAAGCAAAAAGACAACTAGAGGGGCAGCTTGCAATTGCAGATGAGAGCCTTAGCAATCAAATGTTGGGAATTGGTAAAAGCTTTTTAGTTTTTAACAAATGCGAAACACTTGAAGAGGTGAACAAAAGAATTGAGGCAATTACTTCGGAGCAGATACTCGAAATTGCAAATGATATTCTTAATATCGATGAATTATCGACTTTGATTTATAAATAAATTCTGAAATTTAGCTACATACCACAATGAATGAAGAGCTTAAAAAATATATACTTAATCACATAAGTGAAGAAGATGAAGTATTAAAGAAGCTTAATAGAGAGACTCATGTAAATATTTATCACCCACGCCAGTTATCAGGTCATTTACAAGGAAAAACACTTGAGATGTTTAGCAAAATGATAAAACCTGATAATATTCTTGAGCTGGGTACATTTACTGGATATTCTGCTATTTGTCTTGCAAAAGGCCTAAGTGCCAATGGAAAACTTCATACTGTTGAGCTGAATGATGAATTTGAAGGTATTATTAAGCGGTATATTAAATTATCAGGATTTGAAGATAAAATTACCTTACATATTGGTGATGCTTTAGATATTATACCTGATTTTGATATTATGTTTGATTTGGTTTTTATCGATGCAAATAAAAGTAAGTATCTTGATTACTATAAGGCTGTTTTTGATAAAGTTAAGCCGGGTGCTTATATAATTGCCGATAATGTAATTTGGGATACTAAAATCCTTGACAAAGAGGTGAAAGCCGGTGATTATTTTACAAAAGGGATAATTGAGTTTAATGAATTTGTTAAAAACGATACACGGGTAGAAAAGCTTATCTTTCCGCTTAGAGACGGAATGATGTTGATTCGTAAAAATTTAGTATAATAATCTAAAAAGTATTCAATGTACAAATGGGGACATAACAGGCGGTTTAACTCATATTCTAATTATTTTAGAAAAGAGTTTGGCGAACGCATCCAGAAATTGAGTATTGATGCCGGTTTTACATGTCCTAACCGCGATGGTACAAAAGGGAGAGGCGGATGTACATTCTGTAATAATAAAGCTTTCAATCCATCATATTGCCTACCTTCGAAACCGGTAACACAGCAGATAAATGAGGGTATTGAGTTTCATAAAGTTCGTTATAAAAAGACAAGTAGATATATTGCTTATTTTCAGGCTTATTCTAATACTTATGCTCCACTTGAGCAATTAAAAAAGATTTATAACGAGGCTATTCTCCATCCTGAAGTAGTTGGTGTTGTTGTTGGTACAAGGCCTGATTGTATTGATGACGAGATTCTTGATTATTTCGAAGATTTGTCGAAAAAGCTATATCTGATTATTGAATATGGAATAGAATCATGTTATAACAAAACTCTTGAACGAATAAACCGTGGTCATACTTTTGAGCAATCTGTTAAGGCAATTGAGCAAACAGCTGCCCGTGGAATAAAAACAGGAGCTCATATGATTATAGGCTTACCTGGAGAGAGTAGAGAAATGATTATGAAACAGGCAGAGATTTTATCAAGCTTGCCGCTTAATAATATTAAGTTTCATCAGCTGCAATTAATGAAAGGAACAGCTATGCTTGATGAGTTTAAGAACAATCCTGATGATTTTTATTTTTATGATGTTGATGAGTATATTGATTTGATGGTTGATTTTCTTGAAAGATTAAACCCGGGTTTTGTTGTAGAAAGAATTGCCGGTGAAGCACCACCTCGTTTTAATCTTACACCTAAGATATGGGGTTTACGCAACGACCAAATAATTAATCGCCTCGAAAAGCGTTTAGAGCAAAGAGAAACATGGCAGGGTAGGCTACTTGAATGAATTTTGTCCATTGTCGGTTTACAGTTTTTGTGAATAGATTTTATGCCTTATATATCTGTTAAATAACTGTATGAAAGTCGATGCCCGGAATTTGTAACTTTTAACTACATTTGCACGTTTCATAATTTTCAAAAAAGATACATGAATGTATAAATACATCTTAGTTATAACTATTCTTATTTTAAGTGTCACTACTGCTTTTTCTCAACAAGAAGATAAGAATGTGATTCAATTATCAGGTGTAATTAGAAACGACAGTCTGAAGACTTTACCATTTGTAACAATCAGCGTAGAAAATAGCTCACGCGGTGCTGTTTCCGATTTTTGGGGATATTACAGCATACCTGTTTATCCGAATGACACTTTAATATTCTCCTCAATAGGATATTCAAGTTATAGATATGTTTTGCCTGCTGATTTAGAAGGTAATAATTACTCAAAAGAGGTTGTTTTAACTACTGATACTGTTTTTCTTAAAGAAACAGTAGTTTTTCCCTGGCACACTTACGACCAGTTTTTAAAGGCTGTTGTTGAACTTGATTTACCCGAAGACGATATGGAAAGGGCACGTAAAAACATAGCAACTATTCAGCGACAGCTTATTTCCTCAGAGTATCAGGCTGATGCAAGTCTTAATTATAAGTACATCATGAATCAGAAATACAACCAGGCATATACGGCAGGTCAATATCCTTCGGTTAGTCTGCTAAACCCTTTTGCCTGGGCTCAGTTTTTCGAGGCTTTAAAATCAGGACTTTTTAAAAGTAAAAAGAAAGTCTATTAATAATATTAATCAGTATTACTTCTTGGTAAAATCGGTTTTTGGCAATATTTTTTTCAAATTATCTTGTTTAAGCTGTGATAAGCCGTTTTTCTTTATTACCAATACTTCCAGATTTATCAGTTTAGAGAATTCATCAGGAATATCGCTAATATGGTTTGCATAA
>JANTGP010000191.1 GCA_024762835.1 Bacteroidota bacterium | reverse complement strand
AACGAAAAGAAAAGACGTCTGATGAGGCTAAGACTGAAATGCAAGAGCGTGCAAACCTGGTAATTGTAAAAGCTGAAGAAAGAGCACATGGCAAATATGGAATAACTATAGATGCCGGGCTTACTAAAGATGGTAAAGCAAAGGTTATTTACAGAAATAAAAAAGAAAAAAAACTTCTTGAAGATATTATTAGCTCAGCCTCAATTGTAAGCGTATTAGAAATACTTAGCAGAGTTGGTTATAAAATAGATCAGGCATATGCTGTTAATAATGGGGATATTACCGTTCATTATTATATACTAAAGTATCAGGATAGAGAATTTAATGATATTGACTATAAGCAGAAAAGAAAAGCACGAAGCAATCAAAACAGGGCACAAATGAGTCCTGAAGAAATAGAAAAGAGAAAAAAGATGAGAGAAAATAAGAGGTAGAATCCGGCATACATAAAAAGAGGCTATACGGTTTATCTGTATAGCCTCTTTTTATTTTAGATGCAATTAAGCTTTAAAATAAATCATACTCCATCTTAATATCCTTAATCATCAATTGTATTGTATACTTGTTTCTAAACTCATTTTCGATTACAGAATAGCAAATATGGAAAGGTATTCTTTGCCTGATTACCTCAAAATGCTCAACCTGTCCAAATGCAATAGCAGGTATCTTCAGATTTGAATCATCTTCTTCCATCAAATCCAATTTCAAATGCTCTTGATTCTTTCCAACTTTCTTTCCTGTTCCCCAGTCGGTAACATTCTTTGTCATAAATACAGGCGACATATTATTTGGACCAAAAGGAGCAAATTGCTTTAATATTCTGTAAAACTTAGGTGTAATATCATGCAGTTTCAAATAACTATCAACCTCAATTTGTGGAATCTGCTGTTGTTTATTAATAGTTTTTGAAACAAAGTCTTCAAAGCGTTTGGCAAACTCCGGCACATTTTCCACCTTCAATGTAAGACCGGCAGCATAAGTATGACCACCAAAGTTCTCTAACAAATCAGAGCAAGATTCAATAGCCTCGTATAAATCATAGCCCTCAACTGTTCTGGCAGATCCGGTTGCATAACCATTTGATTCGGTTAAAATAACCGTAGGTCTGTAATATGTTTCAATCATCCGCGAAGCCACTATTCCAATTACACCTTTATGCCAATTCTTATGAAATAAAACTGTTGTCTTTTTATTCTTTGATTCAGGGTCATTCTTGATAAGAGATAAAGCCTCTTTTGTAATATTACGATCTAGCCCTTTTCTTTCTTCATTAAATAAATCAACTTCGTGAATCACCTGTTTTGCTACAGCTCTCGATTTTGCCACAAGC
Organism: Bacteroidota bacterium; assembly: GCA_024762835.1. GTDB lineage: Bacteria > Bacteroidota > Bacteroidia > Bacteroidales > M50B96 > JANTGP01. The sequence continues at coordinate 4,454 of JANTGP010000191.1, read as the reverse complement.
AAGTCAACAGAGCGTCTTCCCGACTCCATTCTTCCGGCAGCATTAATTCGCGGACCAATCTTAAACACAATATCACTAATCGAAATATCTTTATTCTGCAGGTTTGCTACTTCAATAGCTGCTCTAAGTCCGTAACTCGGATTCTGATTTAATTGCAATAATCCAAAGTGAGATAATATTCTGTTCTCACCAGTCATAGGTACAATATCGGAAGCAATACTAACGCATACAAGATCAAGATAGCGTTGTAAATATTTATCCTCGTCGGGAAAATCCTTAACATAAGCCTGCAAAAGTTTATAGCCAACACCACAACCGGACAGGTCTTTATAAGGGTAAGGACAGTCTTTTCTTTTAGGATCTAATACTGCAACAGCATCAGGTATAGTATCACCGGGAGTATGATGATCGCAAATAATAAAATCAATACCTTTTTTATTAGCAAAATCAATTTTCTCTACAGCTTTAATTCCGCAATCTAAAGCAATAATTAAACTAAAATTATTTTTAGCGGCAAACTCAATTCCCTGATAAGAAATACCATATCCCTGAGAATATCGATCAGGAATATAATAATCCAGATGCGGATATTTCTCAGCAAAATATGAATATATAAGGGCTACGGAAGTCGTTCCATCAACATCATAATCACCGTAAACCAGAATATTCTCCTTATTTTTTATTGCTAAATTTATTCTTTCTACTGCCTTATCCATATCTTTCATCAGAAATGGATCGTGCAAATCCGTCAGCTCAGGTCTGAAAAATGATTTAGCCTCAGCATAAGTTTTAATTCCACGTTGAACAAGTAGGTTTGCAAGTATTTTATTTATATTAAGAGAGTTAGCGAGATGATTTATATCATGCTCATTTCCCTTTTCTTTTAATTTCCAGATTTTTTCCATTTTTGATAAACTTAAAAATTCAAATTATTAATTTAAGAAGGTTGTAAACATCTTTAGTTCAACTCTTTCATCATTTAGCTTATTAATCAAGCTAAATTCTTATCTTTTTACATTTATATGTTAATTTCAATGAATCAGCAATAAGCATAAAAAGAATAAAAAGAGTTAAACCTCAGATTTAATCCAGTTTACAAGACCTTTCTTCTTGATAATTTGCATAAGTTTATCAGGGAGGGGAGCAAAATCAAATTCTACATCATTCAAATATATTTTGCCATTAATATAATCCACTTCAACATTATCGCCGGCTTTATAATTCTCAACCACTTCACGATTTACAATAAGCAGCAAACCTTGATTAATTGAAGAGCGATAAAAAATACGATTAATAGAGCTTACAATAACAGCTTTTATACCCGCGTAAGCTAAACCTACAGCAGGATGTTCGCGAGAGCTTCCACAGCCAAAGTTATCACCTGCAATTAAAATATCGCCTTCTTGCACGTTTTCGGCAAAACTCTCATCAAAACCTTTAAATAAATGAGGTAATATTGCAGGAGCATCAGAACTTAAAACATTATATGTCAGATTACCTGCAAACATCTGGTCGGTATTCAGATTATCAACATCCGAATAATTCCAAACATTGTTTATTCTTCGGTTATCGCCTGATTTAATCTCGATTGTATCGCTTTGCTTTTTAGAACTTGGGTATTTATCCTTAAATGACTTTCCGCGAGGATCCGTTATTACGCCTGTTATCGCCGACATGGCAACACAAGCCGGTGAAGCCAAATAAATCTGAGCTTTTGGATTTCCCATCCTGCCTTTAAAATTCCTGTTTGCCGTTGACAATACAGTAAAGTCATCAGCCGGAATTCCCTGACCAGTACCAAGACAAGGTCCACATGATGAACCCAGTATTGTCGCACCTGCTTCAATCAAATCAGTAATATATCCCTTCTCTATAGCTTGTAAATAAATTTTCTGCGATGCAGGAGCAATAAGCAACTGAAAGCCATGAGCAACTTTTTTCCCTCTCAAGACATTAGCTGCTATCTCAATATCCTCAAACCTTCCATTAGTACAAGTACCTATTAAGCCTTGATTAATTTTTATTCCTTCAACCTCCGAAACAGCTTTCACATTATCAACATGGTGAGGTGCTGCCACTAAAGGATAAAGTTCATTAAGGTTTATTTCAATCTCTTTAAAATAATCAGCACCTTCATCTGCCCATACTGCATTCAATTCTTCACCTCTAAAGAAATCCTGCAATACCTCGTCGGCAGGGAATACAGCATTCTTAGCCCCCATTTCAGAAGCCAGATTTGCAAGTGTCATTCTCTGTGCAATTGAAAGACTTTTAACGCCATCGCCATGGTACTCAATTGACATGTAATTTGCACCATCAGACCCAATCATTCCGATTATCCACAACGAAAGGTCTTTTGCATAAACACCTTCAGGCAATTTACCATGCAGGGTAATTTTAATCGACTCGGGAACTCTGAACCATGTTTCACCGCGTTTCCATATCCCTGCCGATTCTGTTCTGTCAATTCCGGCTGCCATTGCATTAAAAGCACCGGCAGTACAAGTATGGCTATCACTTCCGACAATTACCATTCCCGGCCTTGCATGATACGACATAATCTGATGACATATCCCTTTGCCTGCATCATAGAATTTTTGTATTCCTTGTTCATCAACAAAATTGCGAATAGTTTGGTAATCAGACGCCAGCTTTGCACTGGTCGGTGGAGCATTGTGGTCAAGTACAACAAGCATTTGACCGGGGTCAAAGATTTGCTCCCCCCCCATTTTCTCAAAAGTTTTCCGGATGCTGACCGTGTTATCGTGCGTAAGCACGATATCCGGTCGACAGAAAACAATGCTCCCCGTCTTTGCCCCGAAAATCTTTTCTACAAAAGTTTCATTTAACATAGCTTATATTATTATTGATATTATTTCTTATCTAACTTACTTGTCTTTAAGCTAATAGTTAATTATAAGCTTAAAAGACATATTATAAATCAAAAGGAAGAACTAATTCTAAATAAAAGCTAATAATAAATTGACTTTACAAGCTTGCTAAGATTTTACTTTCCAATAAAATTCCGGCAAGAATCGAAGGTGATGTATCCACACCAAATTCTTTCAATTTTCCAATTAATCTGCTTCTTTTCTCATCTGCATTATCTTGCGATGATATAATCAGTTTCAATTCCTTTAGTTGAGAAACTTTTAACTCGTCCTCAAATTGCTTAATTATTTCGCTTGTCTCAATAAAGGAATCATTACTCTTTTTCAAGTTTATCCGTTCAGCATCAGGCTTGCCTAAAGCTTCCAATTCGCGAATAGATGCAATAATAATTTCATTTGCTACTGTTTTGCATGCGTCGATATTACTTATTGTACCTGAATTATCACGTAAAGACCAGCTACTGAAATCATACTTAATTTCTTCAATCTGTTTAATCTTTTGCGTATCATTCCCAAATATCCTTGCGAGAATTATCAAAGCATGCATCTTCCATGCATCTAAATCAAACTTCTCATCATCAAGCATGGCAAGCAGCTCTCTCAACAAGCTAACTTCCTTATTTACCGAGACTTTATTCATAAATAATTAATCAATAATTATCTAACAAATTTAATATTTTTAGTGTCTAAAAAAAACAAAAACATAAATAATTATTAAAACAGATAATACTTTTCCATAAAATTGCCTTTAGTGGCAAAATTCAAGCAATAGATATGTAGGTAGCAATATTAGCAAATGAAATATACATTAAAGTATAACAGGTATTTAATAGCAGCCTAATAGCCATGTATATGAATGCAGTGTTGATTAATTCACATTTATTTGTTAACTTCGCTGCTGAGCAGTAACAGTTAATTTACGATATATCCAACAACTTTTAGAACATGTATCTATTAAAACAACAGAGATTTATACACATATTACCAATAAGGGACTTGATAAAATCAATAAACCTCTGGATAACATTTAATTATAAACTTAACTAAACAAATGCATTTAGTGGATATAACATGACCAGTCATTATTTTCACTCGTTACCCAAATGTAAAGAAAAATATGGAAATTTATTATCCTTACAAAACTTTGTAAAAATAATTTGATTTTCTTATCATAGCATATTACTTTTGTAAAGCAATTTAAGAAATCTATACAAAGAAAGAATAATATGTTAAAAAAATTGCCAATAGAACAGGATATTGAAACAAAAACGGTTTTAAAAAAACTTGCATCTACTCATAGAGCACTTGCCGAATTAAAAGGAGTTGTAGCAACTATTCCGAATGAAAATATCCTAATAAATACATTAGGACTCCAAGAAGCAAAAGACAGCTCTGCGATTGAAAATATTATAACCACACACGATGATATTTACAAAGCTGAATTAAATCTTGACGGTTTCAAATCATTAAATGCCAAGGAAGTTCAAAATTATATTTCAGCTTTAAAAAAGGGATTTTCTCTGATTTCAAAAAATAAGATTTTAACAAACAATGATATAATTG
>JANTGP010000190.1 GCA_024762835.1 Bacteroidota bacterium | reverse complement strand
AAGCCTGTGATATAATAATGACAACTTAAATACAAATGAAATTATATAAATGTCCTATAATTAATATTATGTTAAATATGAAATATAAAAAGAGAAGGCAAACTCAAGTTATGCATTCCCTGCTTTATATTAAAGTTATTTATTATTTCTAATAAATACTAAAACCCTTGCATAACAAAATAGTATAGGTTGAAATTTAATGTAAGCCTGTGATATAATAATGACAACTTAAATACAAATGGAATTATATAAATGTCCTATAATTAATATTATGTTAAATATGAAATATAAAAAGAGAAGGCAAACTCAAGTTATGCCTTCCCTGCTTTATATTAAAGTTATTTCCTATTTCTTTGGGTTGTAACCTTTTTCTTTAGCCATTTTTTCCAGTCTTGCTTGAAAACCAGATTTCTTAACAGGTTTCTTTTTATTGCTCTCAAGCTTTTTCATAATCTCTTCTTCGTTTACAAATCTTTTAATGAAATACATTTGACTAAAAGTAATAACATTTGCAATGAAGTAATAATAACTTAAACCTGAAGCATATGAGTTAAACCAGAATAACATCATAACCGGGAATAAATACATCATTGTTTTCATTCCTGCCATTTGGGTATCACCCATATTACTTTGATTCATTCTTGTATAAATAATTGTAGAAATTGTCATAAGCAAAGTAAACAGACTTACATGATCGCCATAAAAAGGAACATTCCATGGTAAATTAATTATACTGTCGTATGATGATAAATCAGTAGCCCATAAGAATGATTGCTGCCGTAATTCTATAGATGCCGGGAAGAATCTAAACATTGCAAAAAGAATAGGCATTTGCAAAGCCATTGGTAAACAACCTCCCATTGGATTAACACCTGCCTTTTTATACAATTCCATAGTCTTTTGTTGACGTTCCATAGACTTATCCTTTGGAATATTCTTGGTAAGCTCTTCAATTTGAGGCTTTAATACCTTCATCTTAGCTGTTGACATATAACTTTTATAAGTTAATGGGAACAGCACAAGCTTAATAATTATAGTCATTAACAATATAATAATACCATAATTTGATATAAATGAACCTAAAAAGTTAAATAATGGAATTACTGCATATTGATTAATCCAGCCGAATATACCCCAACCGAGTGGCACTAATTTCTCAAGCCCCAACTTATATTGCTTAAGGGTAGTGAAATGATTAGGTCCAAAATAAAACTTGAAACTGTGATGCTCATTGGGTTTAACGGTATGAGGCAATCCTATGGTTGAAGAATAAAACTTCAGATATTTACTATCTTCAGGCTCAGTAGTACTCTTCATATCTGCATTGGTAAAATAATTATCAGCAATAAACACCGATGAGAAAAACTGTTGCTTATACCCTATCCACCTTAGCTTGGTTCTGATATTTTCTTCGTCTTTATCAGACCGTTCACTTAAGTTATCAACCTCGTCCTCAAGGTGTTTATAGTAAATACCTGAATAAGTATTTTCAAACTTCTTTCCTCTTTCCTGGCTTGGTACATAATATTCCCAATTAAGGTCGAGGTAATTATGAGTTGGCGACAATACTTTATCAAGTCCAACCAAATTCATATCAAAATTGACCATATAATCACCTGGCTTAAGCGTATACACATATTCTATGTATTTGTTGTCGCCGGCCATCATACGCATTGATAGTGATTTACTTTCAGTACTTGCATCTATGTCTTTCTCAGTCTCTTGAGGAACGAAAAACATGTTATTTGTAGAAATAGCCAGATTGTCGTGAGTAAAGAAATCTATGCCAAATATTGTAGAATCACCATCAAAAAGAATTAAAGGTAAGGAATCAGAAGTTTGATATTTCTTTAATTCGGCCGAGTATACCCTACCGCCTTTTGTAGCTATTTTCAAACGTACAACATCATTTTCTATATATACATAATCAATATCACCTGTAGCAGCAGCAGAAAACTCACCATATTTGTTTGTCAATGATGCTGGAGCTTCCGCTTTCGAAGATTCATCAGATATTACCTCTTTTGTATTTGTAGCATCTGCCTTTTTTTGTTCATCTTGAAGCATCAAAGTCTTTTGTTGCTCAGCTTGAACCATTTCAATTGAATCTCTTTTTAATTTGGCTTTAGCTAATTCTTCTTCTGATGGTTTCATGTAATATGAATACCCTACTAAAATAGCTCCTATTATTAATAAGCCAATTATTTGATCTTTATTCATTTTAATAAATTAATTCTGTATTAATAATTATTTTAACGCAGCTTCAACAAAGCTAACGAATATTGGGTGTGGTTTAAGTACTGTACTTTTATATTCAGGATGAAACTGTACCCCTACAAACCACTTATGTTCAGGTATCTCAACTATTTCAACCAAATCGGCATCAGGATTTATTCCACTTGGAACCATTCCTGCCTTTTTATATTTTTCCAGATATTTATTATTGAATTCATATCTGTGCCTGTGTCTTTCAGATGTTTTAATCTTTTTATAGGCTTTATATGCATTGCTTCCTTTTTCAAGTTCACAAGGATAAGCGCCAAGTCTCATGGTTCCTCCCATTTCTGTAACACCTTTTTGCTCATCCATCAGGTCAATCACCGGAAACTTTGTTCTCAAATGAAATTCGTTTGAATTAGCATCTTTGTAGCCTAAGACGTTACGCCCAAATTCAACAACTGCACATTGCATTCCGAGACAAATTCCCAAAAATGGGATGTTATTTTCACGTGCATATTTAACCGCAAGTATTTTTCCTTCTATGCCTCTTTCTCCAAATCCCGGAGCAACTAATATACCCTTCATTCCTTCGAGTAGCTTTAGCCCGTTTTTCTTTTCAATCTTCTCTGAATGAATGAGATTCAAATTAACTTTACAATTATTTACAGCACCGGCATGAATTATTGCCTCGGTAATGGATTTATACGAATCAGCTAATTCAACATATTTACCTACAAGTGCAACATCAATTTGCTTTGCCGGATTTTTTAATTTATTAAGAAAATTAATCCAAGGTTCAAGCTTAGGTTCTTCGTTTATAGAAAGTCCTAGTTTTTTAAGAGATATTACATCAAGACCTTCTTTCTTCATAAGTATCGGAACCTCATAAATAGTTGATACATCAATTGATTCGATAACAGAGTGTATATCAACATTGCAAAAGAGAGCAACTTTTTTTCTTATATCAAGACTTAGTTTTTTCTCTGTACGCAGCACAAGAATATCAGGTTGTACTCCGGCTTCGAGCAGCATCTTGACAGAATGTTGGGTTGGTTTTGTTTTCAATTCGCCCGATGCAGCCAAATATGGAACAAGCGTAAGGTGAATATTTAAACATTTAGACCCTAATTCCCATTTCAATTGACGAACAGACTCGATATACGGCAAAGACTCAATATCACCAACCGTCCCCCCTATTTCCGTAATAACAACATCATATTTGTTAGCTTTACCAAGAATCTTAATACGACGTTTTATTTCGTCAGTAATATGCGGAATTATCTGAACTGTTTTACCATGGTAATCACCCTTTCTCTCCTTATTTATTACAGATTGATATATTCTTCCTGTTGTTACATTATTAGCTTGTGTAGTCGGATTTCCCAAAAACCTTTCGTAATGTCCCAAATCCAAATCGGTTTCCGCACCATCCTCCGTAACATAACATTCACCATGTTCGTAAGGGTTTAAGGTTCCGGGGTCGATATTAATATAAGGGTCGAGTTTTTGAATAGTTACATGGTAACCACGTGCTTGCAAAAGCATTGCTAAGGAAGAAGATATTATTCCCTTACCAAGAGAGGATGTTACACCTCCTGTTACGAATATGTACCTTGTATCAGACATCTTATTCAATTATAATAAATCGGTTTATATTATTTAAATTTCAAACTTAATCCACAACTTGGCATTATAGGTAACTGATTTACTCTTTTATTTGTAACCCTGTCTTGATAAAAAATATTCTCTCTGTTGTAAACATTTGTTACACTAAAAACAGCTTGTAATTCAGAAAAATCGGCAAAATAAAATGTTCGTTTTATTGTTATGTCAAGTCTATGATAATATGGCAATCTTGTTTTATCGTCAATACCTGTGTATAAAATACCCAATTGTCCATTCCCATTTGTGTAGTCAGTACTAATCCCGTTAAGGAAAGGTACAATTTCATAATATCCCTGAGTTTGTCTTGTTGGGAAGCCGGAACCAAGATTCCATCTGGCACTTATTTCCCAGTTAAGGTCTTTTCCAAATATTTGTGAGGCAACCAGATTAATATTATGTCGTCTGTCAAAATGTGGTGAATAATCATATACCCCATCGTTTCTGGTAATTTTTCCTAAGGAATATACCAGCCAAACGAAGGTTCTTTTATAATCGTATTTAAACAGAAAGTCAACACCATAGGCGTTTCCTTTTTCAATAATAAAATCTTTCTTAAAGTAATCATCTTTATCATAATTTCCGGGTGTATCATTGTAAATCTTATTTCTATTTACAATTATCAGTTGTGGATTAGACTTAATATATCCTTCAACCTGAAGTAATAAGTGATTACTTAAATCATAATCAAAACCTAAAATTGCATGTTCTGAGGTCTGTAAATCTTTTGTCACTTTTTTTCCGTCAAATTCATCTTGCAAATTATAAGTACCTGACAAGAAGCCATAAAACAAGTTAACTACATCTCTTTCGGATATTGCACTTACAAGATTCTGGGAATAAAGACCTCCCGCAAATTTTAATCTTAATCTGTCATTTACATTGTATTTTGCACCAATTCTTGGTTCAGGCGATACATAACTTAAAGATGAATAATATTGAAGACGCAGACTTGGCTCAAGCAGCAAGCCACCCTTCGAATATTTATAACTCAAATAGCCTGCAAGTTCTGTATTGCTAACAGCCTGGTCACGTCCTATCTTTCTTCCAATAGAATTATAAAACTCATATTCCGTAGCATTACCAGTTGTTTCTATTCCGTAATCAAACTCATTTTTGCCAAGAAAATAAACAAAGTCAAGTCCAAAACGATAACCGTTTATTGTACTCATGCTCGGTGCCTTACCATCTTGCTCAAAAGTAATTCCATATTGCGAATAAGAGAAATTTGTTTTAATCAGAACAGAAGAGCTACTGGGAACAAGAACAATATTTCCACCAAAGCCTTTTGATTTCCAATGTAAATCTGAAACCAATTGATAATTTACTCTATCGCTGAAGTTAAAACCAAAAAGGTTAATCTTGCTACCCGATTTTGAATTAATTGATAATTTGCCATACAAATCATTGAAACTGTATGGTAAACCTCCCTGAGCAATATAAGGGTAAATAAACTTTGATGTTTTATCTAAATATGAAGTTTTTGCCGAAAGTAGAAACGAAGTTGTGCTATTACTATTTTCGTCATACTTTTTTAAAGGACCTTCAAATAAAATTTTAGAACCGAAAGTATTAGTTGAGACTATACCTGCCAACTTCTTTTTATTTCCGTCTTTAGTTGTAATATCCATTACCGATGAAATACGACCGCCATATTTTGCTCCAAAACCACCTGTGTAAACATCAACATTTCTAATTATATCCGGGTCGAAAACAGAGAATAAACCAATAGAGTGAAAAGGATTATAAATAACCATTCCATCTAATAGCACTTTGTTTTGAATTGGCGAACCTCCTCGTATGTACAATTGACCGCCTTGATCACCAGTAAAAATCACACCCGGAATAATCTGTAAATACTGTGCTAAGTCAGGCTCAGAGCCAATTGAAGGTAATTTTGAAATTAGCTTGGGCGATATTTTTACAAGTGAAACCTGAACTTTTGTTTTCATTTCTTGCCTATCTGCCGAAACTACAAATTCATCTAATTGAATATTCCCTTTTTTTAAGTTGAGATTT
>JANTGP010000189.1 GCA_024762835.1 Bacteroidota bacterium | reverse complement strand
ACCATGTATGGGAATCAGGCTTTTGGGACAATAAAATTTGGTTTCATTCGATAGTTTATAACAAGGAATTAGAAATATGGAGTCCACCTGACTTAATTGGATTTTTTGACTTAATATCAAATACTTCAAAAATTTACTATTTATCTGAATACTACCCAACTGATTTGGACAAAGACAGAGGATTAATTTGGATTTATAATTATGAAGGAACTATAATTTTTTACATGGATAATTCGAATTACAAGAATCCGACAGAAAATGTTAAAATATTAATCTTTGATGGTGATTTTAAGGAAGTTGAAATAAAATAAACTATGCACAACAAAAAATATAATGCATGCCGCAGTTTCATTTTCAAAGAAAATGATTTAGTAAATTTGAAATACATAAACCTAATACACTTATTGAACATAATGCGGCACGCATCATATTCAAACCGTTGTAAATCATAAAGCATATGAGTACATATATTTTTAAGTATAGAAATCTAATCACATTTGGAATCCCATTGATTCTAATATTGACAGTAATTGTGCTGGCCAATTCTTCTGTTTTTCAAATACATCCTAAAGAGCTTTCAATCGGTATAACTTTCGACTTAGTATTTGTAATTCCCTTTATCTATTTCCTTTTAATACGAAAAAAAGAAATTCCTAAGATTACAACAGTCCCATTTTTCATAGCAGGAATAGTAATTGCAAGTTTTATTATACCAAAGGACTTTCAATTCCACCTAACTCAAGTCAAGAATTGGATATTACCGATTGTTGAAACGACAATATTTTTCCTAGTAATCTATAAACTTCGCCAACTAAATAAAGCATTCAAAAAAGGCAAGACACGGACATTAGACTTTTATTCAGCTCTAAAAAGTGCATCAGCTCAAATTCTTCCAAAAAAAATAAGTGGTGCTTTTGCAACAGAAATTGCAGTTCTCTATTATGGTTTTTTCAATTGGAAGAAACGGAAATTAAGCCATAATGAATTCTCTTATCATAAGAGTAGCGGCACTATAGCTTTGCTAATTGTTTTTATGTTTTTAATAATGGTAGAAACGTCAGTTGTTCATCTTCTATTACAAAAATGGAGTTCTCTAGCCGCTTGGATATTATCTATATTAAGTATTTACACTTGTCTTCAAGTATTTGGAATAATGAGATCTATGAGTAAAAGACCCATTTCTATTGATAATGGGGAATTAAAATTACGATATGGATTATTCAGCGAGTCAACCATTTTGATTTCTAATATTGAAGGAATTGAATTGTCAACTAAATCGGTTGAATCAGATGAAACCACAAAAAAGCTGTCTCCATTACGTGATTTTGAAAGTCGCAATGTTGTAATTAGATTGAAAGAAGAAGAGGTGCTTTTCGGTTTATACGGACTGACAAGCAATTACAAGAATTTGGCACTTTACGTTGACAAGAAGGAACAATTTAAAAAAGAAATTGAAAACGCTTTACAACAACTAAGCATTCGTCTCGCCGATACTTCGACTAAGCTCAGTAATACCGATTTGTAAATGAACCCGATGGTATCGTGTGAGCTTTAATTTCACCCGATAGGCATCGGGTTTGAAATACAATTGGTATAATATGTTAAAATTCGTACCTTTGGACTAAATATTAATTTGAAAAATATGTTAACAAAAACTAGACTTAAAGAGCAAATTGAGAAATTTCCTGAAGAGTTTTCCATTGATGAGTTGATTGAAAATTTAATTTTAATAGAAAAGATTGAAACAGGAAACCGACAATCAGAAAACGAGGAAGTAATGTCAGAAGTTGAAATTGAAAATGAAATTGAAAAATGGTTCGAATAAATTGGACATTTCAAGCAAAGGACAACTTAAAGGCAATCGCAGAATATATCTCGAAAGATTCAAGGCGGTATGCAAAACTTCAAGTTATCAGATTGAAAAACCGGACAAGAATATTGAAAACTCAAATCCGTTCAGGAAAAATTGTACCTGAAATTAACAAAGAAAATATTAGAGAACTAATTGAAGGAAGTTACAGAATCATTTATAAAATAGTGAAAGATAATCAAATTGACATTTTAACAATTCATCATTCAGCAAGAGACTTGAAAAGAAGGAAAATAAAATAAATACGAAAGGCAACAACTAAGCATTCGTCTCGCCGATACTTCGTCTAAGCTCAGTAACAACTTCGATAAACTCTGCAACAATGCCAGAGATGGAGGCAGTGTTGATAAATTCGGATTTACTAGTTGAATCTACCATTAACGATAATTGCTTAAAAAGCCTTATCTTGTGCCAATAGTGAAGCATTGCGAACTTTAATCTCTGTAAACTAAAAACAAATCGAGTCGATATCAACAAGACGAACACAGGTATCTAAGTTCAACCTGCATTTTGAGCCAACAAGAAAACTCTGCAAAATTAATAATGATTCTATTTGCAATATATTTAGAAGCCATCATTAGTTTTTGTGAGAATAAAAGAAAAGATAGACCTAATTTCAGCTTGTCAAAATAGTCTCATTTTTTCAAATACTTTTTACTATATTTGGAATCATTTTTTAATAGGCTGATTATTCAATAAAATCAATAGTTTTTTTGATGATTTTGCCATTTGTTAATAATAAAAACCAATTAATTAATATATAATACTTTTACTTATGAATTTTGAATTTACCGAAGAACAAATAATGATTCAACAAGCTGCCCGCGATTATGCTCAGCGCGAATTAATTAAAGATGTAATAGAACGTGACGAAAAAGCAATATTTCCCACTCATCATGTTAAGGCTTTGGCCGAACTGGGATTTCTCGGAATGTTAGTAGATGTTGAGTATGACGGAGGCGGTATGGATACTGTGTCCTATGTTCTCGCTATGGAAGAAATTTCTAAAATAGATTCATCGCTTGGTGTTATTATGTCGGTAAATAATTCGTTGGTATGTTATGGATTAGAAGAATACGGCACCGAAGAACAAAAACAAAAATATTTAAAGCCTCTTGCCAGAGGTGATAAAATCGGTGCATTTCTTTTGTCGGAACCCGAAGCAGGTTCAGATGCAACAAAGCAACATACCATTGCCGAAGATAAAGGCGACTATTATCTGGTAAACGGAACAAAAAACTGGATCACCAACGGTAACTCTGCCGGTACTTATTTGGTGATTGCCCAAACTCATCCCGAAAAGAAACACCACGGTATCAATGCCTTAATTGTTGATAGAAACAGCGAAGGAATTACAGTTGGACCTCATGAAAAGAAAATGGGAATGAGAAGTTCAGATACTCATTCGGTTATGTTTACTGATGTTAAAGTGCCAAAAGAAAACAGAATAGGTGAAGATGGTTTTGGTTTTAAATTTGCCATGAAAACCCTTGATGGAGGTAGAATTGGTATTGCTTCACAAGCATTGGGTATTGCATCAGGAGCTTTCGAAAGAGCTTTGCAATATTCAAAAGAAAGAAAAGCATTCGGGACAGAATTATTTAATCATCAATCGGTTGCTTTTAAACTTTCAGATATGGCGGTAAAGATAGAAAATGCACGTAATCTCTGTATTAAAGCTGCATGGCTGAAAGACCAGGGAAAGCCTTATGGCGTAGCAAGTGCAATGGCAAAACAATATGCTGCCGATATTGCTATGGAAGTAACAACAGAAGCTGTCCAGATTCATGGTGGTTACGGCTACGTTGCCGAATATCATGTTGAACGTTTGATGAGAGAAGCCAAATTAACGCAAATTTATGAAGGAACATCAGAGATTCAGAAAGTAGTTATCTCTCGTTCGCTATTAAGATAAAAAGAAAAAATAATTATTAATATAAAAAACTCGGAAATATGAAGATATTGGTATGTATAAGTAATGTGCCTGATACAACTACCAAGATTAAACTGGTAAACGAAAACACAGATTTCGACAGAACAGGTGTACAATGGATAATCAACCCATGGGATGAACTTGCTTTGACCCGTGCTATGGAATTAAAAGAAAGCACAGCAGGTTTAATTGAAAAAATTACTGTTGTCAATGTAGGTAAAAAAGAAAATGAAGGGACACTGCGTAAAGCTCTTGCAGTAGGTGCCGACGATGCAATAAGAGTTGAGGCTGACCCAAAAGATGCATATTATGTTGCTGTACAAATAGCTAAGGTTGCAAAAGAAGAAGCCTATGATATTATTCTAGCCGGAATAGAATCAAGTGATTACAACGGTGCAGCTGTTGGTGGAATGGTAGCCGAAATGTTAGATATTCCTTCTGTTTCGTCTGTATCAGGTCTATTTATCGAAGATGGAAAAGTTAGTCTTAACCGCGAGATTGACGGCGGACAGGAAGTATTAAGCACTGAATTGCCATTTGTGGCAATTGTTCAAAAAGGAATATCAATTGACCCCCGTATCCCTGCAATGAGAGGTATAATGATGGCACGTAAAAAACCTTTAACGGTTGTTGATGCTGTTGAAGCTGATGTATTAACCGGCTTTGTAAATTATGAATTGCCTCAGGCTAAATCTGCATGTAAAATGATAGATGAAGAGAATGCCGGCGATTTAATAAAATTATTACATACCGAAGCTAAAGCATTTTAATATTACAGATTTAAGCTTCAATTAATTAACAGATTGTATTATTCGAAAAAATAAAATTATGTCAATATTAATATATAACGAAAACTGGGACGGTAAATTTAAAAAGGCAAGCTACGAATTAGTTTCATATGCAAGCCAACTTGCAAAACAAATGGGAATAGAGGCTATTTCTCTTTCAATTGGAAAAGTTGACGATAGCCAATTGGCTACACTAGGCAACTACGGAGTAAATAAAATCATTTCGGTTGACGAAGGTGATTTTACCGGTCTTGATAATCAGGTTTACAGCTCGGTAATTGCCAAAGTTGCCGAGAAGGTTGATGCAAAAGTTATTTTACTGGCAAATAACTTTACAGGTAAAGCCCTATCGCCTCGTTTATCGGTAAAACTAAAAGCCGGACTAATTTCAGGTGCAATTGGCCTTCCTGAGTCAACAGAACCTTTTATTATTAAAAAGAAAGCTTTTACATCAAAAGCTATTGCTCATGTGCAGATAAACAGCGATGTAAAAATAATTACCCTTGCACCAAATTCATTTGATATAAACGAAACAGGCAGCAATGCAAGTATTGAAAAGATGAGTGTAGAAGCTGCAACACGTAAAACTCAGATTACTGAAACCAATAAGATTACAGGTAAAGTATTACTAACAGATGCTGAAATAATTGTTTCAGGCGGACGTGGCATGAAAAGTGCCGATAACTGGGGACCACTTGAAGAACTTGCCGAAGTTCTGGGTGCAGCTACAGCTTGTTCACGTCCTGTTTCGGACGAAGGATGGAGACCTCATTTTGAGCATGTAGGACAAACCGGTAAGATTGTCGCACCAAACCTTTATATTGCTTTAGGTATATCGGGAGCTATTCAGCATATGGCCGGTGTCAGTTCGTCTAAGTTTATTGTTGCAGTAAACAAAGACCCCGAAGCACCTGTCTTTGAATCATCAGACTATGGTATTGTTGGCGATGTTCATAAAGTTTTGCCAAAACTTATTGAAGCAGCCAAAGAAATAAAAGCAAGCTAAAAAATAGTATTAAAAAGTATAGGGGACTTCTAAAAATTCATTCGCATCAAGATTTTAAGAATTTTTCATAGGCGATTTAATTTTTAGAAGTACTATCGGGATAATACAATAAAAATTAAAGAAGTATATGGGAAATTATGAAAACCCTTGGAGAACAAATATAACAAACAATCTGACTGCCTAATATTTTATTTAATATAGCTCGCTATTATAAAAAAATATTAGTTGCATCTTATTTATTATATTTTGTTTCTTGAAAGAAATGAATTTTTAGAAGTCCCCTATATATCATCGACTTTGTTTCTTTTTTCAAGAAATAAAGTC
>JANTGP010000188.1 GCA_024762835.1 Bacteroidota bacterium | reverse complement strand
GGCTTAACAAAGCTGAAAAATATTTGCGAACAGGAATAATTTTTTTGTAATCGAGCAGATAACTGATAGTTAAAAAAACGACAATAACATATTTTACTAAACAAATCAAGCAATTTAGAGATATTAACTAATATCAGTAACAAAGTAAGATAAAATGTAGTAATGCTGATTTGTATTGACCAAAAGGTAGTAGATATTTTAATAAACCTTTTAATACTGCGGTTTTTTCGGCATATCTTCAACTGTTTTTATTGTATATCAACCGTACTCAGAAAATTCAAAATAGCCTAAAAAAAACAAAAGCGAGGATTAATATAATCCTCGCTTTTGTTTTAAAAGAGTGTGCAGCAACTTATTTTCCAACAGTTTTTGCACCTGATTTTTTAGCTTTCTTAAAAGCATCTTCAGTTGAAGTAGCAGCTTTTTTAACAACTTTTTTGGCCTTTACGCCTGTTGTTTTAACTTTTTCGCCGGTTGATTTAGCAACTTTCTTTACGCCTTCGGCAGCGGTAAGTTTTTGATTCATGTCATACTCTTGTTCAGTTACCTCAGCAGCTTTTCCTGCTTTAATAATTGAATCTTGTTTTGCCATTTCAACAGCAGCTTTAATAGAGTCTTTTTTTGCTTGCTCAGCTGCTTTCTCTTCTGCACTTGGTCCACATGCTACAAAAATAGCCATGGTAAGAACCAATAAATAAGTAATTTTCTTCATCTTTAATATTTTTTATGATTTTTTGCAAAGTTACACCAAAATAAATAAAAAATCTATTTCTTTTTTATTTTAAGTTTTTGACCAACAGAAATGTTCCTTGCGTCTCTAATATTATTAAGATTTTTTATATCCTTATCACTTACCCCCGGGAATTTTTTAGCTATTGTCCAAAGGTTATCTCCTTTTCGGACGGTATAATAAACATAATGTTTACTATCAATATTTGTATTTGCGGTTTTTGAACTCTTATTTGAACTCACACTTTTACCAATCATTTTTTGCTTTGCCGCAAAACTCATTGTATTAATTTTTGAGTATTTACTTTTTTTACTTTTCGGAACATAAATAACTAATTTTTGTCCTTCTCTAATAAGATTATGCCGTATGTTGTTCCAATATCTTAAATCCGACAAACCTACGTGGTACCACTCAGAGATATACCCAAGATTATCTCCACTTTTTACTTTATAATAAAGCTTTGCCGTATTCTTAGGTTGCGAAGCTCTATAACTGTAATTTTTAGGTGCACGCAGTTTATTTGCAGGATTAAAGTAAACACTATCTTTGAAAGTAAATATAGAATCTTCGAGGTCGATAAAAGGGGTAATCATATCAACCGGCAATTTTAATACGTATGATTTTTTCTTAGCCGGAATAATATCAATCTTATACTGTGGATTTAGGTTGCGTAATTCATCAATAGGCATATTAAGAACTGTCGAAACTTGTTTCAAGTGTAATTCTTTATTTATCATTATGGTGTCATTAGCCAAAGGTAAATCTATTTTTATCGGGACAATGCCATGTTCTTGATAATAATTCATTGTATAAACTGCTGCAATAAAAGCCGGTACGTATCCACGTGTTTCACGAGGTAATCTGTAGTAAATATCCCAGTAATTTGTTTTCCCTCCCGATCGTCTAATGGCTTTTTTAACATTCCCCGGACCACAATTATATGCAGCAAGAGCCAGAGTCCAGTCACCAAACATTTCGTAAAGGTCTTTTAAGAAGTGAGCTGCTGCGTAAGATGACTTCACAGGGTCGAGCCTGTCATCAACATAAGAATTAATTTCTAATTTATACAGCTTTCCGGTCGAATACATAAATTGCCATAATCCGCTTGCTCCTACCCTCGATACTGCACGCGGGTTAAGAGCCGATTCAATTATTGGCAGATACTTAAACTCTTCTGGTAAACCGACTTCATCAAGAACCCGTTCAAATATAGGGAAATAGTAATTTGTCAAACCAAGCATTATCTGCACCTTGTCTCTCTTCTTATGTGTGTAAACTCTAATAAAAGAGTTTACTTTACTATTATATGATAAGTCAATAACAGAAGGAATATGTGCAAGCCTTTGAATATAAATTGAATCGGGCAATGTAGTATTACTATCAACAGTTTTATTTGTATCTATTTGCGGAATACTATCAATAAACTTTAAAGCCAAAGCCTGCTTTACATAAAAGAGCTCAACAAGCTTATCCATGTTTTGTAAAAATAAAGAGTCAACCTCATCACTTTGTGCTTTACTTGTATCAGTACTTATGCTGATATTTCTAATATTACCTGAAAATAATACAGTTAAATTGCACAAAACAAGTAAAAGGCTAATAAGAATAGTTTTTTTGAACATTTAGTTAATTTGTCAAAATATGTAAAAAATTAAAATCTAAGGGAAAGTTTTACTCCGAATTCTGAAGACGATAAATAATTATTTCTGATAATTGGTTCAACTCGAATTGATAAATCATCTGAGATATCATAATCAAAGAAATGTGCATCAACACTTGCATCAATAACATTTAATCCCCATAAGGCAACCATTCCAATAAAACTCAAATCGCGATAACGCCTGTAATTGTTAATATATCCCAGTAATTGTTCCTGGCTGATTACACCTTCAAACTCATCATCAGGGTATGCAAGATATGCATCTTTAAATCTTCCATACTGGACATTATTCCATGTTGCCGAATAAATTAAAGCTCCAAAACCAATATAAATTACAGGAACTTTCCAGTATTTTTTATTATATACTTGTCCTAAACCGGGCACTATTGCAGAATAAATACTTGCTTTTTTTGGTGAATGTTTAGAAACAACAACAGTTTGCGAAATACTATCATTCTGAGACTGTGCTTGCAAAGAATTATTTTCCTGATAAAAAATAAGCATTAAAAGAAATATGATTGTTATATGTATAGCTCTCTTGTTTTTCAAAATTTGAAACAGCTTATTTATTCATTTTATCTAATATCTCAATTATTCGTTCCAGATCATCATCTGATTTAAAAGGAATAACAATTTGCCCTTTACCGTTACTAACTCGTTTAAAGCTAATTTTAGTATCAAAAAATTTAGAAAGATGTTCTTGCAATTTTTTATAGTCATTAATTGTATTCTTTGAATCAGTTTTTTTTGTTTTTTGTTTTGGTTTAGTTGAAAAATCCCTTACCATTTCTTCGGTTCCTCTCACGGATAATTCTTTATCTACAACTATTGAGTAAATCTCCAATTGAGATTTGGGGTCATCAATACTAACCAATGCACGGGCATGTCCCATTGATATATCTCTGTTGCGTATTCCCATTTGTATCTCGGCAGGTAGTTTAAGCAGGCGGAGATAATTTGCTACTGTTGAACGTTTTTTACCAACTCTTTCGCTTAATACAACCTGAGTAAGATTACATTCGTTGAGTAAGCGATTATAACTAATTGCAATTTCAATTGCATCAAGGTCTTCTCTTTGAATATTTTCAACTAGAGCCATTTCCAACATCCCCTGGTCATCGGCATGTCTTACATAAGCAGGTATTTCGCTTAGTCCGGCTATTTTTGAAGCACGTGTTCTACGCTCACCCGTTATAATTTGGAATCGTCCGTTTTCCATTTCCCGCAAAGTGATTGGTTGAATTACACCCAACTCAGATATTGACGAGGCTAATTCCGACAATGCTTCTTCGTCGAAGGTAGTTCGCGGTTGAAATGGATTAACGTCTATTTTATCAATTTCTATTAAATGAATACCGGCATTTTTCTTTTCTTCACCAGTATCGCCAATAAGAGCTCCTAATCCTCGCCCCAAGGCATTTTTCTTTATTGCTGACATAATTTTTTTTAAATAATGACTTTCTCTGAATTATCAATTTTGGTCATATTATTTTTCTGAAGGACTTCTTTTGCTAAATTCAGGTAATTTTTTGCACCATTTGACGAAGCATCATACATCACAACAGGTTTTCCGTAACTTGGAGCTTCGCCCAGCGTTACGTTTCGCTGAATAAGGGTTGAAAATACCATGTCATTAAAATGCTTTTTAACTTCTTCAACAACTTGGTTTGATAAGCGTAAACGAGAATCGTACATAGTTAAAAGAAAGCCTTCAATTATTAATTCCGGATTCAATCGACCTTGAATAATTTTTATTGTATTTAATAATTTACCGAGTCCTTCAAGAGCAAAATACTCGCACTGCACAGGTATAATTACACTATCGGCAGCGGTTAATGCATTAATTGTGATTAATCCTAATGAAGGTGAGCAGTCAATTAAAACAAAGTCGTAATCTTCAATTATCTGGTTTATTGATTGTTTTAGAATTTTTTCCCTGTTAGGCATATTCAATAACTCAATCTCGGCACCAACAAGGTCAATATTAGATGGAATAATATCCAGTCCTTCAATATCGCTGTTTAAAACAACATCTTTAGGGCTTGATCCATCAATAAGGCATTCGTACAAACCGGCTTTTACATGACGTACATCAAAGCCCAATCCTGATGTTGCATTTCCTTGTGGGTCGGCATCAATTATTAGAACTTTTTTCTCGAGCACTGCCAAACTTGCTGCTAAATTAATTGCAGTTGTTGTTTTTCCTACTCCTCCTTTTTGATTGGCTATTGAAATAACCTTGGTCATATTATTAAGTTTTATTATTTACCAAAAATAAATTACGGCAAATTTACAACTTTATTAGTTTTACTCGCACCATATTATTAAACAGTTATAAACAATCAATGTTTTTTTTCTAAACTTAATAGAAAGTGGTACGTGATTTTATTAAAGTTGTATCGATTAGTAAATGAAAAGAATAGATAAAATAACAAAAAGAAATGCTCAGAAATAAGATTAAAGAGAGTTCTAAAAAATAGAAATAAAAAAAGCCCCGATTTCTCGAGGCTTATATTTTTCTAAACTGATGATAATTAAAACAGTTTAATTGCTAAATCGACTACTCTGTTTGAGTAACCCCATTCGTTATCGTACCACGAAAGAACTTTAACGGTTTTACCTTTAACCATTGTGCTAAGAGCATCAAAAATTGATGAATGAGGATTATGAACTATGTCTACAGAAACAATAGGGTCTTCGGTATATTCAAGAATTCCTTTCATTGCACCTTCAGCAGCTTCTTTCATAGCAGCATTAATTTCCTCAACACTTGCTTCTACCTTTAAGTTAGCAACAAGGTCGATAATTGATCCGGTTGGATTTGGAACACGAATAGCCATTCCGTCAAGTTTTCCATTTAATTCAGGAATTACAATGCCAACTGCTTTTGCAGCACCTGTAGTTGTAGGAATTTGCGAAACAGCACATGAGCGGGCTCTACGCAAATCGGAATGAGGTCCATCAAGAATATTCTGGTCATTAGTATATGCATGTACAGTTGTCATTAAACCATTTTCAATACCAAATTTATCATTCAATACCTTTACAACAGGTGCCAAACAATTTGTAGTACATGATGCATTTGAAACACATTCGTCTTCAGGTCGTATTTCGTTTCCGTTTACTCCAAGAACAATTGTATTATCAATCTTATCTTTAGATGGGACTGTTAAAATAACTTTTTTTGCTCCATTCTTTAAATGGTCTCCATAACCACCTTTTTCGCTTTCGCGTGTCCTGAAAATTCCTGTAGATTCAATTACGATATCAGGTGTTTGTCCCCATTTAATATTAATTGGGCTACGCTCTGCACTTACTTTATACTTTGTTCCGTCAACAATAAGATTTTCGTCATCAAATGTTACTGTTCCGTTAAATTTACCCTGAGTAGAATCATATTTTAACAGATGTGCAAGTGTCTTAGTGTCTGTTAAATCATTAATTCCCACTACTTCAATTTCGGATCTTTCTAAAGCAATTTTAAATACATTGCGCCCGATACGTCCAAAGCCATTTATGGCAAGTTTTATTTTCGACATTTTATAAAATTTTATTTATC
>JANTGP010000187.1 GCA_024762835.1 Bacteroidota bacterium | reverse complement strand
TGGCAGAGTTCGCAGTCGGCAGTTGGCAGTCTGGTGGTGGGGGTTGGCTGGTTGTTTGGGAAGATAGCTAAGGTCGGTGGGAATTTGGCAGAGTTCGCAGTCAGCAGTTCGCAGTCAGCAGTCTGGTGGTGGGGGTTGACTGGTTGTTTGGGAAGATAGCTAAGGTCGGTGGGAATTTGGCAGAGTTCGCAGTCAGCAGTTCGCAGTCGGCAGTCTGGTGGTGGGGGTTGGCTGGTTGTTTGGGAAGATAGCTAAGGTCGGTGGGAATTTGGCAGAGTTCGCAGTCTGCAGTTCGCAGTCTGGTGGTGGGGGTTGGCTGGTTGAGGAGGAAACTTGCAGGTATTGAGGGAATCTAAAGAAATAATATCCAAAAGAAATAAATTGTACAAAATTAATGTTATATTTGAGAGCCGTCAAACTTAATTCCTATCATATGAAAAATGCATATTATTTCCTGATCGTATTATTTCTTATTATTACATCTTGTAACGATTCCAGTAAAAGATACATCTACATTACAGAAACTAACTTTTCCGATGAAGTTTCATTGCAAACTAACTTAATATTTAGGTTTAATCGCGATATAGTTTCCGACACTTTGTTGGGTTACTGGGATACAACAAATTATGTTACATTCGAACCTGAGATAGAGGGTAAATTCAAATGGCAAACACCTAATACATTAGTATTTTCACCTTTCAGTGTTTTAAAAGCATCATGTAAATATACTGCAAATATAAATTCATCTCTGCTAAAGCTTAACAAGAATATAAAACTTGCCAAGGAAAAAAGCATTGAGTTTCATACAAGCTATATTAAATTAGTTTCTTCATCGACGTATTGGGCAGAATATAAAGATAAAAAAGCAATCTATTTTAACATTGCATTTAATTATCCCGTAGAGCCGGCACAATTATACGATAAACTGCTCGTAAATATTGATAATAAAGATTATGATTTTAAAATTATCACAAATGATAATTCAAAACGTATCACAATAGTTGTTGATAATTTTCCTGTAACAGATGAAGATTTATCCGCTAAACTAATATTAAAGCAAGGAATAAGTGCAGTAAACGGAAATGTTCCTACACAAAATGAAATTACTAAAAATTTAAGTCTTCAATCACCATATAAATTTTCGGTTTACGATATAACTGCAAATCACAACGGAGATAGTGGCACATTAACAGTTGTAACTTCGCAGGAAGCAGACGAAAACAATATAAAAGACTTTATTAATATCGAACCGGAAATAAAATTCTCTATACAGGTAAAAACACAGGAAATTATTATTACAAGCGAAGACTTTAAGCTAAATAACAAATATGATATCACGATAAAGAAAGGTCTTGATGGAAAAATCGGGGGAACACTTAAACATGAATTTAATAAAGAAATTTCGTTCGGAAAATTAAAGCCAAGTATTAAATTTGCTAACAAAAACAGCTATCTCACGTCTCTTGGAAACAAAAACATTCAAGTAAATATTGTTAGTATTGATGAAGTAGAAGTTCAAATATACAAAGTCTATGAGAACAATATCATTCAGTTTATCAATGGGATGTATCAAAACTACGATTACGAAAACGATAGTTATTACACATATATCAATACCTATAATCTAGATAATTTAGGCGATATTGTTTTTAAGAAAGACATAAAGACAAAAGAACTTACTTCGTATAATGGAGGTAAAATTCTTAATCTCGATTTTAAAGACAAATTAATTAATAAGCAGGGAATCTACATTTTAAAAATAGTCTCGAAAGAAAAAAGATGGCTAAAAGCAACAAAAGTGGTTTCAATTTCTGATATTGGCTTAATTGCAAAAAAGGGTAAGAATGTACTTTCCGTTTTTGCTAATTCGATAAGTACAGCCGAAGCCATTCCCGGGGTTAAGATAAATTTCTTTGGAAAAAACAATCAGATAAGCGGAAGTGCAATAACTGATGACATGGGCGTTGCCAGCTTTAACATTTCTGACCTACCCGCCGAAGGTTTTGATGTAAGAATGATAACTGCCCAAAAAGACAATGACTTCAATTATCTTGCATTCTCAAAATCATTTGTAAACACATCACGTTACAACATAGGTGGTAAATATGAGAATCTTAGCGGGTTTGATGCTTTTATTTATGCTGAACGTGAATTATATCGTCCGGGCGAAACAATTAATATCTCGGGTATCATTCGCGACAAAGAATGGAATCCCCCCTCACCTGTTCCGGTTATAATAAAGTTAACAGCTCCAAATGGGAAAGAAATAAAGAATATTCGAAAAACAATTGGCGAACAAGGTGATTTCGAGGTATCGGTAAAATTAGATGTCTCATCGATGACAGGTAATTACATCGCACAGCTTTATACTTCAAATAATGTTTTTTTAGGCTCTAAAAAGATTGCCGTAGAAGAATTCATGCCCGACAGGATAAAAGTTAAACTCAAGCTTAACAAAAAAGTTATGGACATGAAAGATAAACTACAGGTCGATATTCTTGCTGAGAATTATTTTGGACCACCTGCCGCCAACCGCAATTACGAATCTGAATTGTCAATAAAAAGAAAAAGCTTTTCAGCTAAAACAAAAAAAAGATATAACTTTCATATAGATGGTTCTGACAGTTATTTTGAAAGTATTCTTAGGGATGGAAGAACCGATGTAAGTGGTGAAGCAAAAGAAGAATATAATATCCCTAAACAATATGCAAATATGGGTTTATTGCAAGCTGATGTTTATGTCACTGTATTTGACGAAACAGGCCGGCCTGTATCAAGATTGAAATCTGTTGATGTATTTACACAAGATGTTTTTTATGGATTAGGGCAAGGGAGCTATTATCTTAAAACAGGTAATTTTGCAAATATCCCACTTATTGCGATAGACAAAAAAGGTAATATTCCAGATTCTGCCGAAGCAGAGATAAGACTAATTAAACATGAATGGCGAACAGTGCTCTCCCATTCAGGGTCATATTTCAGATATAAGTCAGAACATTTCGAGAATGTTATTGAAACAAAAAAAATACTTCTCAAGGGAGAAGAAACATCTTACTCTTTTACACCTGAGCTATCGGGCGAATACGAAATAAGAATTTCAAAACCGGGAATAAATACTTATGTATCCCGTTCATTCTGGTCTTACGGTTGGGGAAATACAACATCTAGTTCGTATCAGGTTAATTCTGAAGGACACATTGATATTGAGTTTGATAAAGATAAATACAATGTAGGCGAAACGGCAAAAGTACTTCTTAAAGCTCCATTCAATGGTAAAATTCTTGTTAGCCTCGAAGATAATGACATAAGCAAATACTTTTATCTGGAAACAGACAAGAAAGCAGCAAGCTTCGAATTAAAAATTACCGATGAGTATGTTCCTAATATTTACATTTCGGCCACATTAATTAAAGCACATAAGGAAACAGATTTTCCGCTTACGGTTGCACATGGTTTTGCTCCTGTTATGGTAGAGAACAATAAACATAAAATTGATGTTAGCATTAAAGCTGATAAGAAATCCCGTTCCAATACTATTCAGAAAATTGAAGTTAGTGCAAAAGCAAATTCATCAATTACCATTGCTGTTGTTGATGAAGGAATACTTGGGATAACAGGATATCAGACACCTGACCCTTATGAATACTTTTTCAGGAAAAAAGCACTTGAAGTAAAATCATACGACCTTTACCCCTATTTACTGCCCGAAATGAACATCGAGAACAGTAAAACAGGCGGCGATGAGATGGGACTTGAAAAGCGTATTAACCCACTTACCAGCAAGAGGGTTAAACTTGTTTCGTTCTGGAGTGGAATAATAAAGACTAATAGCAAGGGTAAAGCTTATTTTGATATTGACATTCCCCAATTCTCGGGATCATTACGCATAATGGCAGTATCGTATAAAGACAATAGTTTCGGCTCAGCTTCTCAAAATATTATTGTTAGCGACCCAATTGTTATCAGCACGGCTTTACCTCGTTTCCTTAGTCCGGCAGACACTATTGATATTCCTGTTTCTGTCTCGAACACAACGGACAAAACAGCAGACTGCAAAGTAAAAATAGCATTGCAAGGTGCAATTGACATTATTGGAACGGGGAAGCAAAGTGTGAATATTCCTACCAATTCAGAAGGCGAAGTAGTTTTCCATTTGTCGGTAAAAAAAGAAATAGGACAAGCAAAAGTTAATGTTTCAGTCAATGCCTTAGACGAGGAATTTACAAATTCAACTGATATTACCATACGGCCGGCGGCACCACTTCAAAAAATAAGTGGCTCGGGAAGTATCAAAGCAGGTGAAACAGAAACAGTAAGAATGGCAATGAGTAATTTTATTGAAGGAAGTATCAGCAACAAATTAGTTATTAGCAAATCGCCATTGATTGAATTTAGTGATGACCTCGATTATCTTGTTCGTTATCCTTATGGATGTGTTGAACAAACTGTATCAAGCGTTTTCCCTCAGCTTTATTTTAACGACCTAGTTCGTGATATTTATAAACGAGATAATGATAATCTTAACCCCGATTACAATATTAAACAAGCAATCAGCAAATTAATGCTAATGCAATTATATAATGGCGGCTTAACATATTGGCAAGGTAACGGAACTGAAAGTTGGTGGGGTTCTATTTATGCTTGTCACTTTTTACTTGAAGCAAAAAAAGCCGGCTACGATGTCAATAATAGTTTTCTCGACAAACTTGTTTCATATCTTAAGACAAAGCTAAAAGAAAAGCGTACAGTTACATACTATTACAACAGCAATATGAGGAAAGAGATCTTCGCAAAAGAAGCAACATACTCATTATTTGTATTGGCTCTGGCAGGCAAACCTCAATATTCAAGTATGAATTATTACAAGTCGCATCAAAATAAATTAAGTCTTGATAGTAAATATTTGTTAGCTGCTGCTTTCGCTTTAAGCGGAAATATGAAAAGCTACAGAGAGCTCCTTCCGGCTGAATTTGAAGGCGAAATCTCAAAGAATAGTTTTAGCGGAAGCTTTTATTCCTACATTCGTGATGAAGCAATTTCCCTGTATGTTATGCTTGAGGTTGACCCTGACAATGAACAAATTGGTATACTTGCCAAACATCTTACAGAACAAGTAAAAAAGAGACGCTATTTGAATACACAAGAACGTGCTTTCACTTTCCTTTCTCTTGGTAAAATTGCCCGAATGTCAAATGCCTCTGATATTAAAGCCAACATAAAAGCAAACGGAAAAGAAATTGCTAAATACGATAATAAGCTCATTACAATTGAAGATAACTCACTTCCAAATTCAAATATTGAAATAGAGACAAACGGCAAGGGTAGTATCTATTACTATTGGGTTGCAGAGGGTATCTCAGCCGATGGCTCGTATAAACAAGAAGACTCATTCCTTAAAGTTCGCAAGAAGTTTTACAACAGACAGGGACAAAGAATATATGACCTTAACTTTAAGCAAAACGAGCTAATTGTTGTTAAGATTGAAATTCAAACAAATAATAATGAATGGGTTGATAATATTGCAATTTGCGATATCTTGCCGGCAGGATTCGAAATTGAGAATACACGTTTAAAAGATATTCCTGATATGCATTGGATAAAACATCAATCATCACCTGACTTTAAGGATATTAGAGACGACCGTATAATTCTATTTGTAAGTGCTTACAACCAACCAACAAACTATTATTATTTTGTAAGAGCCGTTTCACCGGGAATTTATCAAATGGGCCCTGTTGGTGCAGATGCTATGTACAATGGCGAATATCATAGTTATAATGGTGCCGGTGTGGTAACTATTACGAGGTAGAGGGAATATTTTTTCTTTACTGATGCTGAGAGCAAAACAAAGCCCGGTGCCACTAATCCGGAACCGCATTGTTACTTTAGTATAGAATAGGCAAAGGATAATGCTGTAACTAAAGCTATACAAATGGTGAAATAGAAAATTCGATATCGTTTGGATTCAAAAATAGTTT
>JANTGP010000186.1 GCA_024762835.1 Bacteroidota bacterium | reverse complement strand
TGCATATTACAAATCTGTAAAATAAAAATATTTTTCTTGTAAAAACATTTTGTAATTAAAGAAAAACATACTTTTGCCATTATTTTATAAAACTATTACTATAATAATTTAACAATAAATGTGATGGATACAAAGGTAAAAGAATTCATTGATAAAGTAGTTGCAAAGAATCCTGCTCAGGAAGAATTTGTACAAGCAGTTCAGGAAGTTGTTGAAAAACTAATTCCTTTTGTTGAAGATAATCCAAAATATAAAGAAGCAAAGATTTTGGAAAAAATGGTTGAACCGGAACGTGTAATCATGTTTAGAGTTCCATGGTTAGATGACCAAGGTGAAGTTCAGATTAACCGCGGTTACAGAATCGAGTTTAACAGTGCTATCGGGCCTTACAAAGGTGGATTAAGATTTCACCCAAGCGTATCTTTAGGCGGACTGAAATTTCTGGGTTTCGAGCAAGTACTTAAGAATAGCCTCACAACTTTACCTATGGGTGGTGGAAAAGGCGGCTCGGATTTTAATCCAAAAGGTAAATCTGATAACGAGATTATGGTATTTTGCCAAAGTTTCATGTCTGAATTGTTTCGCCATATTGGACCAAACACCGATGTACCTGCCGGTGATATAGGAGTAGGTGGAAGAGAAATCGGTTATCTGTTCGGTCAATATAAAAGATTAAGAAACGAATTTACAGGTGTTCTTACCGGTAAAGGAATGGAATGGGGTGGCTCAAGATTTCGTCCTGAAGCAACAGGTTACGGTGCAGTTTATTTTGTAGAAGAAATGCTCAAAACAATGGGGAATGATATTAAAGGAAAAACAGTTGCCCTTTCAGGTTTTGGAAATGTATCATGGGGTGCAGCTTTAAAACTTGAAGAACTAGGTGCAAAAGTAGTCACAATCTCAGGCCCTGATGGTTACATTTATGATGCAGACGGTATTACAGGCGATAAAATTGAATATATGCTAGAGCTTCGTGCTTCAAACAATGATGTTGTTAAGCCATTTGCCGAAGAGTTTGACGCTCAATTTATAGCAGGTAAAAAACCCTGGGAACAAAAAGTGGATATTGCAATTCCATGTGCTATTCAAAATGAATTAAACGCCGACGATGCTAAGCAGCTTCTTAATAACGGTGTTCAAATAATTGCCGAAGCTTCAAACATGGGATGTACTGCCGAAGTTCCTGCATTATGTCAAGAGGCTAAAGTTCCATTCGGACCGGGTAAAGCTGTAAACGCAGGTGGTGTAGCTGTTTCAGGATTAGAAATGAGCCAAAACTCATTACGCTACAATTGGACAGCTGAAGAAGTTGACGAAAAATTAAAACGCATCATGAAAGATATTCATGACACATGTGTTAAGTTCGGAACTGAAGATGACGGAACAATAGACTATGTAAAAGGTGCAAATATTGGTGGATTTGTTAAAGTTGCCGATGCAATGATTGCCCAAGGACATGTTTAGAACATTTAATATATTCAAAAAAAACTCTTCTGATTTTATCGGAAGAGTTTTTTTTGTCTTTTACTTTCAGCAAATATAATCAAGCTTATTTTATATATACCTCGAGAATTTTTGCCTCATTATTTGGAATAAGTTTAACCTTATCAATATCTGCCGGTACTAAAACAGTTTCGCCTCTTTTCATTTCAGTTTTCTCAGCTGCACCATAATCAATATAGAAAGCACCTTCAATGCACATATAGATTATAAAAGAATCAATGAGGGTATAATCCTTTTCAATAATATTATTAAACTCCAACAAATTAGTATTAAAATACTCACATGAATACAGGTTGGCTGTTTTATTTTTTGTGTTATTATAGCTAAGTTTTGTATTCTCACCTGAATTATAATCAATTACATCAAGTGCAAGATCTGTATGTAATTCTCTTTTTTGTCCCTTAGAATCAAGTCTGTCGTAATCATAAATTCTGTAGGTAATATCCGAAGTCTGTTGAATCTCAGCCAATAATATTCCCTTGCCTATAGAGTGAACTCTACCCGCAGGAATAAAAAACACATCACCGGCCTCAACTTTTTCAAACTTTAGAATATTCTTTAAGGTTTTTTGTTTCAGGTTATCCAGATAAATCCTTTTGCTAATCTTTTTATTAAATCCTGTAATTAGATCAGCACCTTCATCAGCCTGAATGACATACCAAATCTCGGTTTTACCATATGCTTTGTGTCTTTCTTTTGCAGTCTTATCATCAGGGTGCACCTGAATTGACAAATCGGAATCTGCATCAATAAGTTTTATTAAAAGGGGAAATTCTACCCCAAACTTGTCAAAAACTTTTTCGCCAACAATATCACCCATATATATTTCAATAATTTCTTCTAAAGTGTTGCCGGCCAGAAAGCCATTTTCAACAACCGAAATATTATCTTGAATTGCAGATATTTCCCATGACTCACCATATCTCTGATCATTCGCAATCTGCTTAGCCATTACAGTTTTCAGCTTCTTCCCTCCCCATATTTTTTCTTTAAACAAGGGCTTAAATTTTATCGGATACAGTTGATTCATTTATAAATATATTTTTTTTAATTCTCAATATTAATTCTCGTAGTCAACAACAACAGATTCAGCTATCAATGGTTTAATCTTCAATAGCACTTTCTGATGTTCAGGGTGTTTCTGATAAACAGATAGAGCAGCTCTGTTTTCAAACTTGCTTACCAAAATAAAATCATAAGCTCTTGGCGACTCAGAGATATTTGTCCCGAGCTCAAAAAATTTAATCTCATTTATTAATGATGGTAAAACTTCAAGTTCCTGTCTCAATAAATTCAGCTGTTCAGTTTTTTTAGTTTCCTTTGCATTAACTCTGAACATCACAATATGTCTAATCATTGTTATGTTTATATGTCTGATAAATAATTAAGGTAAAGAATAATAATCATTCTATTATTTTCAACACAAAGAAAACAATAAACCGGCAAAATTCATTACAGGCGGGTTCTTAAAATTACTTTACATTAAATTTCCATAGTTTTTCAGAGACAATGAATATTTACGAAGAACTATAGGGATGATTCAAATAATATGAAGAAGTATATGAAAAATTATGTCCCCATGTAAACATATACAACACCAAACCGGCTATTTTAAAACCTTTCTCAATAACTCCGGTTATCCTGAAAAATTTATGTCTTGCAGCTTATTCATTCTATATGTTTCATGAAATAAAAGAACCTAGCTTGCGAGCTAAACGAAGTTAATTTCAGAACCCTTCTTAATAGGTTTTGAAATGACTAAATAAATTTTGTACTTTTAACTTTTATTCTTTTTGTAAAATTTTAACCAAAATACACCATGCTAATTGTAGGAGTTGCAGGAGGAACAGGCTCAGGAAAAACAACTGTTGTAAAGAAAATTATCGAGCGTTTATCGCGTAGCGAGGTAACAGTTATTCCACAAGATTCATATTACAAAGACAATAGCCATTTGCCACTTGAAGAAAGACAAGAGATTAATTTTGACCATCCCGAGTCTGTTGAATGGGAATTGCTTGTTAAGCACATTAAACAATTGATGAAAGGTCAAACAATTGAGCAGCCTATATACTCTTATTTAACTTGTACACGTTCTGACGAAACTATTAAACTTCCGCCTAAGCATGTTGTAATTGTTGAAGGCATTCTTTGCTTAACAAATAAAGAGCTTAGAGATTTAATGACAATAAAAGTATTTGTTGATGCTGATGCTGATGATAGACTTTCGCGAGTTATTTCGCGAGATATTATTGAACGCGGACGCTCTGTAAATAAGGTTCTGGAACGTTACGATATTACGGTTAAACCAATGCATTTACAATTTATCGAACCATCAAAACGATATGCTGATATAATAGTCCCCATGGGTGGTAACAACGAAGTTGCAATTGACATTCTTGTTTCAACAATTGAAAGATACCTTGATAAAAAGACAAGTTATTAATAAAATTTTTTTAAATGTTTGATAAAATTTCCATAGATAGCATTCTATTCTTAGATATTGAAACGGTACCTCAGCAAAGAGACTTTAATGATGTTGATGAATCATTAAAAGTTTTATGGGAGAAGAAGTCTCAGTATTTCAGAAGTGAAGATGAAAGTGCTGCTGATGTATATCAAAGAGCCGGAATATATGCAGAATTTGGGAAAATAGTCTGCATATCAGTTGGGATAGTTACCACAAAAAACGGAAACTTTAATCTTCGTCTAAAATCATACTTTAGCGACAATGAGAAAGAACTACTTGGAGAGTTTAACCAAATGCTGGATAAATTAGATTCTCGCAAAGAAGTCTTTCTGTGTGCCCATAATGGTAAAGAGTTTGATTTCCCATATATTGCACGTCGTACACTAATTAATGGTTTGCCTCTACCCTCACCTCTTCAAATTGCAGGTAAAAAACCTTGGGATATAAAACATATCGACACAATGGAGCTATGGAAATTTGGCGATTATAAGCACTATACATCATTAGCATTACTAGTGAATATTTTTGGCATTCCCTCGCCCAAAGATGACATAGACGGTAGTCAGGTAGCAGAGGTATACTGGCAAGAGAATAATCTCGAACGTGTTGTCAGATACTGCGAAAAAGATGTGCTTGCCATTGCACAACTCTATTTACGTTATCATGGCAAAAAACTTATTGACGACAGCAATATTGAAAGTGTAACCTTTTAGCATAAAACTCAACCTTTTCACAGCTGAGTAATAAGGCTTAATTTGTGTTTTTCGACAGACCTTATTTAGTTAAACCTTGAAAAAAACAATATTTTAAGTATGTCCCCTCTGGCAAGTTCGGATCAGTCAACACTGCATTCATCTCTGGTCTTGTTACTGAGCTTAGTCGAAGTATCGACGAGACGAATGCTTAGTTGTTAGGCAGCGTAATCTACTGTTATTTAATATGTTGAATCGAAGTCTTATGTTTCTTTTCCCACTTTTAATTTAATAGTTGTCTTTTCCGGTAAATAGTTGACTGTTGAAATAATATTTTCGCCGCTTTCTTTTTGTAATTCTTTTCTTGCGTTACCGGCAATCTTTCCTCCAATTCTTGCTGCATCTTTATTTTCTATTTATCCTTTGGCATCTTTTGCTCTCGCAACTTTTGTCGTTGAAGCCTCTCCAAGCATTGAAAAAATCAATTCAAGGTCAGTCATGTGGTCTCGAAGGTTTTGTCTTTTCAATCCTTTTACTTCCCTATATTGCGACGGGGTAAGTCCAAATGTGGCTTTAGATATTTCTGCAGTTAATATTGCATATTCAATTCTTTCTTTTACACCTCGTTTTTTCCATTCATCAGTTAATTCATCACGGATTGCAATACTTCGCATTCTTTTTTCAATCCATTCATCTGAATAACCTTTGGTTTTATAAATCTCTCTTGTCCGTTTTGATGCTAATTCTGGATTTTCAATTTCTTCCAGTCTTTCATAGCCTACTTTTGCTCTCCAACGTTTGAATGGTTCTGCTTTGGGTGATGGGATAGATTGAATTATTCGCAAAAGAGTTTCTGTATCAGCGATTTCTATCACTCGCATTTTGCCATCTCTTGCTTTCATTTTCAACTGTCGACAATTTGTCGACAGTTCAATACCATTTCCTTTTTCCCGTTTTTTATTGTATCAACAAAGATAAAAGAAAGTCCGGAAAAAATTATTAGTCAATTTATTTATAAGTCAAAATACTAGTAAATCCGAATCCTCAGTCGGGTCCTGTTATGTTGGGTAACGGCTACTTATTTGGTTAGTGGTGTGTTAAAATTACTACATTTTGGGTTAAGCATCAAAGTTTATTTAAAGAAACCAACTTTGGGTTAAGCAATTAGTAGCCATTAACTATATAAATTGTTAGCACCAGTTACTAATAATTTTGGATTAATACTTCACTTGGAATATTCAATTTTTGGCTTAAATTTCTAATCATTTCGATTGTCAATTTTCGTTTTCTATTAAGTATTTCGCTTACTCTACTCTTAAATCCAACAACTTCTGCTAAATCC
>JANTGP010000185.1 GCA_024762835.1 Bacteroidota bacterium | reverse complement strand
TTAAGTACATCATCATGTCCGTCGTTATCAGGTGAAAAAACTTCAGGAGCAAGTTCAAAAACAGCTTCGTTAAGTTGTTGTTCGGAGAATTGAGACAGGCAAAATAAACACCACCCTTTGTACTATTATGGAAATTGCAAAAACACTAAAAATTAAACCGACTGAATTAATGGATTTTTGATTATGGTGCTGCCTAATACTTTTTACTTAATAACTATTGTATAATTTTCCAGTAATAAGTACTTACTAAAGTTTCCCGGCCAAAACACATGTTTTTTTAATAATAGATGAATTACCTTTTAAGTCGAAATAATTCAAAACTATTAAATAAATACCAATTTCAGCTTTTCGATTACCATCTGTGAGTCCATCCCAAACATAATTACCCTCAGTGGCAAGCAATTCGTTATTAGCAATTCTTTTTATCAGTCTTCCTTTTGCATTGTAAACTGTTATTGTTCCAACATAGCCGGCTTTTTCAAATTTGTACGAAATATTAAGTACATCATCATGTCCGTCGTTATCAGGTGAAAAAACTTCAGGAGCAAGTTCAAAAACAGCTTCGTTAAGTTGTTGTTCGGAGAATTGAGAATTTTGCAAGCCGGGTGTTCCAAAGCCAACACTTTCGGCAGCAGAGTGCCAATTGTCTACATTAGTGGTTGGGAAGTTATAATTTATTCGCTCAAGCGAAACTCCGTCAAAACTTGTTAAAAGAGCAAACTGCATATCTTCGTTATAACTAAAATCATCAATCACAATGTTACCCTTGCTCATTAAAATTATCCTTCCTTTGTCATTTGCCATGGTAGGGAGTTGGATATCAGGGCTGATAAATGCATTTGCATTGTTTGTGTAATATTGTTCGAGAACCTTCTCTTTCGATGATGTTAAAACAAGATAATCTTTTGGAAAAAGAAGGAATCCTTTTGTTGAAATTTCTTTAGTAGAAGTTATTAAACCTGAATATTCATCTTTTACGGCAAAGACCAGATTTTGCATATCGATACATTTATCTGAGCGGTTATAAAGCTCAATATAATCAACTCCGTCGTCAATAGGATTAAAAAGGACTTCGTTTATAACAATATCAAATGCCGCAGCTTCTTCGGGAACTGCAAAACGAACCGTATTCGGCTCATTAATATTTGCCATGCAATCCCATGTGTTGCTTACTTCGAGGGTATAAATCTTATTGTGTTCAAATGAATCTGCAAATTGAAGAATCACAGATTGATACAAAGGCATAAGTGGCTTTACATTTACCGGATTGCCCAAATCTCCGACAAGATAATTACCGGGTATTGTCAAACTAATACTATCCATTTGCTCGGAGAATATTAGCTCAATTGTATGCATATCAATAAATAATGCACGTGTTGGTATAGGTGTGTAAATATCGGGGTTTTGCGAAAACACAGAGTTTTGTTGTCCCGGTGTTCCTCCGTTTGAATTTTCTGAAGGTAGCCAGTTTGCTTTTGCTTCACAAAAATTTGCGGGGTCTATTCGCTCAAGAGACCATCCGCCTTCTTCTTTGTAACTGCCATTGTACCAGCTTGACGAATAAGCAACTGATGAAACTACCCGTTTTTTTTTATCAATAAGAGCTAATGTCTTTCCGTCATTCGTAAGGTCGTTTGAGCCAAGAATATCTAAACAATTAACAAATTGACCAAACAAAGGGCAATTCCCTTCAGGACAAAGAATAATGTAATTGCCGGGTTCAATATTCATAGAAATAAACTCTTTTTGCTTTTTATCAATAAGTAAAGACCAACCGGCAAAATTAATTGTGTAATCCGAGCTGTTATAAAGCTCAAGGTAATCAGACTCCGGAAGATTTACCATTGGTGACGGGTCCGCCATTATCTCATTAATAATAATATCCCATTGCTGAGCTTGATGGAAAAGCAAATTGAGGCTTGTGTCGTTCATTTCATTATCGCATAAGTCAGATATTGAACTTATACTTAAATCAAGGGTCGTGTTATTGATAAATGAATCTGCAAAACTCAGCAAAACCGACTGATTGTCTGTAATCTCAATAAATGTTGGATTCGACTGGTTTGATTCTATGAAATAGTTTGCTGTATTTGTCAGGTCTTCAGGCTTTATATCTTCTGCGAAACTTACAAAAATATGCCTGTAATCATCAATAAATGCTGATTCGACAAAAGGTTTTACAGTGTCGATATTATTGGCAAAAACAGAATTCTGAATTCCGGGGCTGCCTCCTCGAATATCAATTGAGGCTTTCCAATTTGACATTTCGCCACAATTATTATTAGGGTCAATTCTTTCCAGCGACCAACCACCATCTTCTTTGCCGGCATCCTGATACCAAAGTAGCGAATAGCTTATTTCCGAAATTATCAATCCCTCATCATTAATAAGAGCAAGATATTGACCGGTATTTGTAAGGCTTGTAAAACCCGGAACAGCAAGTGTGTTTCCGTAGTTCTCTAATTCTGCTGCAGCAGCTGTCGAGCAAAGAATAAGATATGAATCATGCTCAAAGAAAAAATCGGGAATAGATTTTTCGCTATTTCCAATCTCAATTGTCCAATTGCTTATTTCAATATCAAAATTGCTGTTGTTATATAGTTCGATATATTCTTGTTCGGGCAGAGATACAGGCGGGTAGGGGTCTGCCATTACCTCATTTATTACAATATCGTTTTCCGAAATCTGGAAATACGAAAATACAACTGTTGTATCCGGCATAATATTTCCGGCTATATCGTTTATATTGCTAATACTAAGTTCGTAATTCTGACCGGAAACGAAGCTGTCCGTAAAAAGCAATTCAACTTTATCAGGATAAAGGTTGTTGATACTTACAGCGGCTGGCATACCAATGCCGTTTGAGATATTATAATTGGATGTTTGTTCGGATTGAGCTGTGTCAAGAGCCTCGGAAAAAGAGAGTTCTATTGTATTGTTTGAAGTAAGATTATAAGATATGACAGCAGGGGGGATTGTGTCAACTTGAATATCGCCTATGTAAAAATCATCGAAATAAAACTTGGTGGCATTACTAGAAGTGTATTTGCAAAAAACACCAAAATAATCACCGCTTTGGTAAGTTGTATCATTTGCAATTCCTTCGCTGATAAAAGCATTTTCTCCGCTAATATCAGAAAATAATTCCCAGTCGCCGCTTGAATGGCGTATAACTTTTATTCTGATAGTATTAGTCGAAGATGAGCAATGAGCATCTATTCCGTCTATTATTTTTTCTGAGCTACTTCCGTCTTGCCTGTATAAATCTATACTATCGTCTGAACCGCTTTCGCCACATTTAATGTAATATCCGTTTAAGGGAATTTTTAAATCAGCTTGATTTGAGACGAGATAAACCCTAAGATTATTATTGTCTGAAGGCGAGAAAGATAATTTAATCCAGAATTGCCATTCAATATTTGATTGCATGCTAAGCGGTGTTACCAAAATTGAAGTATCCGACCCGCTTGAATTTAACTGTAACTGTTGAGATGAGTTAATGATAAAACTATTTGTATTACCTGTCCATGTAGGATTATTAGAAAAGTCACCATCAGAGAAGTCGTCTATTGTTTGAGCCTTAACTAATACAGGAAATAAGATTAACAATAATAGTAGTTTTTTCATTTTCACAAGAATCAATAATTTATTGAAAAAACAAAGATAGTAAGATATATTTTATTCTCGTGTGCTAATAGTCGAAAGCTGATTGTTGCAAATATTTTTATTTATTTTATCTTTGTTATCGTCGTAAATAAATGAAAATTAAATGAAAATAGCAGTTGTTGGAGCTACCGGTTTGGTAGGAAATAAAATGTTAGAAGTTCTTGAAGAGAGGGATTTCCCGGTTACTGAATTAATTCCTGTTGCTTCGGAAAAATCTGATGGAAAAAGTATTGATTTTAAAGGGGAGAAAGTAAATGTCTTAGGCTTAGAAAAAGCTCTTAGCTTAAAACCTGATATTGCATTATTTTCAGCCGGCGGTAAAGTCTCAAAAGAATGGGCACCAAAATTTGCAGGAAAAGGGACAATCGTAATTGATAACTCATCGGCATGGCGAATGGACGAAACAAAGAAGTTAATAATTCCTGAAATAAACGCTCACTTGTTAAATGCTGATGACAAGATAATTGCAAATCCTAATTGTTCCACGATACAAATGTTGCTTCCGATTGCTCCTTTGCATAAAATGTACGGTATAAAGAGGATAGTGGTTTCAACATACCAATCGGTTACCGGCACAGGTATAAAAGCTGTGCAGCAGCTAGAGTCCGAAAGGTATGAAGGTAATGCCGGACAGGTTTATCCTTGGCCGATTGACTTGAATTGTATTCCGCATTGTGATGAGTTTCTTGAGAATGGCTACACCAAAGAAGAAATGAAACTCGTTAATGAAACCCGGAAAATCCTTTCTGATGACAATATAGCTGTTTCTGCTACTGCTGTCCGTGTCCCTGTTGTTGGTGGACATTCCGAATCGGTAAACCTGGAATTGAGCAATAGTTTTGAGATGGAAGATGTACTTAGCTTGTTTCACGAGACAGAGGGATTGCTGCTTATGGATGATGTGGAGAATAATATCTATCCCATGCCTCGGTTTGCCGAAGGAAAAGATGAGGTTTTTATTGGCAGAGTAAGACGTGACTTATCTCAGGCAAACACTCTTAATCTATGGATAGTTGCCGATAATCTCCGTAAAGGTGCAGCTACAAATGCTGTTCAGATTGCAGAATATATTGTTAAGAATTGTATTTCTGAAAGGGCACGATAAATTTTAGTTTACTCTTCTAAATAGAGTAAGTTTTCTACAATCTGTGAATTTGTAGTCTTTGTTTTAGTATTTAGTCTATTAATTATTTTTGTTACCTTTGGAAAAAAATAGGCAAATGAAAAGGTTTTTTATTATTTTAATGTTTATAATGCTTGGCATCTCATTGCAAGCCCAACGTGAGTTTAGCAAATGGTATTTTGGAAATTACAATGGTTTAGAATTTAAGAATGACTCAGCACGTGTTTTAACAGATGGGGGAATGTTTGCATTTGAAGCAAATAATACAATATCAAATAAATATGGAGACTTGTTGTTTTACACAAATGGAATGGAGGTCTTTAATGCTATACATGATACTATGCCTAATGGAACCAATTTAGGAGGAACAGAAAGTGCTCATATAACCTTAATTGTTCCAAATCCTGAAAACAATAAATTATATTATATTTTGTCAATAAAAGATTATTCTTCTAGTGTGTCAAGTGGTGCAACGGGAATTTATTCTTCAGTAGTTAATATGAATCTTGACAATGGTCTTGGTGATGTTACAGAGAATAAAGTATTATTAAGCGATGAGGTAATAGAATCT
Organism: Bacteroidota bacterium; assembly: GCA_024762835.1. Taxonomy (GTDB): domain Bacteria; phylum Bacteroidota; class Bacteroidia; order Bacteroidales; family M50B96; genus JANTGP01. Next base: position 745 of record JANTGP010000185.1, on the reverse strand, counting down.
GCTTCTGTTGTACAACATTGTAATAATAGAGATTATTGGTTAATAGCACATTCTTGCACATTGTGCAATAATTTTCCAAGCCATTTTTTTGTATGGTTAATTTCATCAAATGGTATTAGCTCTTCACCTTTGATTTTTCCTTCAAATGATGTAATTTCTTATACAGGGTATACATTTAATTCTGGTGGTAGCAGTTTTTATTCTGTAGATGCGGATTCTGCAAGTTATATTAAAAAGTATAGTTTTGATACGAATACCGGTAATATTCAATTTGAATATTCTTTTCAAGTATTTGATGCTGTTAAATCTATGGAACTTTCTGCTGATAATAATAATATGTATATTGTAGTTTCATATTATGTGCTACAATACGATGTTTCGAGCAATGACCCTAATGTTATTTCAAACTCCGGAGTAATAATAGATTCATTAGGTTATTTTTTTGACTTGGATTTAGCTGTTGACAATAAAATATATTTATCTTCAAATGGTGGCAATGAGATGAGCCAAATAAATAAGCCGAACGAACCGGGTTTAAACTGTAATTTTTTGGTTTCATCAATAAACTTGGGCGGTTATGCCCCATTTAATTCCGCTATGACATTACCAAAACCAATTGCCGGTTTCAAATACTCAAACTCTTTTACCTGGGATAATGTATGTCTTGGTGATACTACGCAGTTTACATTTCTTGAGCCCGATTGCGGAAATATTGTAATAATACAATGGAACTTTGGCGACCCCT
>JANTGP010000184.1 GCA_024762835.1 Bacteroidota bacterium | reverse complement strand
TGTTTTGGTTGCATATTTTTATTAAATAATGAAAACTAACAAAACTCAATAAAAAATTATAAAGCAAAAAGATGCTCAATAATTGCAAGAATCTCAAAAAACAGCCAAATATAATATTTTTATATATCAATCAGGCACAAGTTGCTAAATAAGAATTAGTGAATAGTATTTTATGGCTGCGAAGGCTTAGGTAAAAGAGAATATAAAAAAAAGAGCTTCAAAAACATTGAAGCTCTTAGAAATTTTATATAATGAGAAATCCGGTGTTATTTAATATTCTTTAAAACTTCAACTAATAAATCCCAGAATTTTTGAACTGTTTGAATATTAATTTTTTCATCCGGTGAGTGAACCATTCTTAAAGTAGGTCCAAATGAAATCATATCCATATCGGGATATTTCTCTAGAAATAAACCACACTCCAAACCTGCATGTATTGATCGAACAACCGGCTCAACACCAAATAGTTTTTTGTACATATCGCGGGTTAATTTCATTATCTCCGAATCGGGATTTGGTGTCCAGCCCGGATAACCGTCTGAATGTTCGACTTTTGCTCCGGCAAGGGTAAATACAGAATTAACCATTGCAGCAATATTCTCTTTGCCGGAATTTACATCGCTACGCTGGCTGGTTGTAATTTCAATAAAATTTTTACCTTTGAATTTCACCGAAGCCAGATTTGTTGATGTCTCAACCATGCCGGGCATTCTTTGGCTCATCTCAATTACACCGTGTGGGCAGGCATATAATGAATTCAGCAATTTCTTCTGTGTTTTTTTATCAATAACAAAAGATGGATAATCAGTCGGTTCTAAAGTAATAGTTAGATTAGGCTCTGTAATCTGCAATTCGTATTTTATTTCAGCAGAAATTTTCTCAAAAAATGCCTCAAATCCTTCTTTCTTTTTGGGTGGAATAACAAACACTGCAAATGCTTCACGAGGAATAGCATTTCTGAGATTTCCACCATCAAAGTTGTTTAATCGCAACTTAAAATCATTCATGCCTTTCCATAAAATACGGTTAAGTATCTTATTTGAGTTTCCCAGACCTTTATCAATTTCGTCACCTGAGTGACCCCCTTTTAAGCCTGTCACACTAATTTTATAACTGATAAGCTTTTCGGGAAATTTTTCTTTTTTGTATTTAAAGTTTGCCACTGTATCTATTCCACCGGCACATCCAATAAATAATTCACCTTCATCTTCTGAGTCGAGGTTTAGTAAAGTATTCCCTTTAAGGAATCCGGATTGCAAGGCAAAAGCACCTGTTAAGCCGGTTTCTTCATCAACGGTAAAAAGGCATTCAATTGGCCCATGCTCAATATCGTCTGCTGTTAAAACAGCAAGTTCGGCAGCAACACCTATTCCATCATCTGCACCCAGAGTTGTCCCTTTTGCTGTTACCCAATCGCCATCAACATATGCCTGTATGGGGTCTTTCTCGAAGTCATGCACGGTATCTGTATTTTTCTCACACACCATATCAATATGACTTTGAAGAATTACGGTTTTGTAATTCTCTCTGCCTTTGGTTGCAGGTTTGCGTATCACTACATTCCCTATTTCATCTCTTTGCGTCTCAAGTCCATGCTTCTTGCCAAAATCAAGAAGAAACTCAATCATCTTCCCCTCTTTTTTTGATGGTCTCGGAACTTTTAGTATTTCGTCAAAATATTCCCAAACTTTCTTGGGCTGTAAATCTTTAATTTCTTTCATTTTATTACAGAATTAATTTTAATTATTTGTTTTTATTAATCAAGCTCCCATTCAGGAAATCTACCTGGTGTATATGGGGCATTTATTTTTTCAAGTTTAATTTCAATATCTTTTAAATCATTATTAATTATATCTTTTAGCTGAGAATATAAAGGTGTAAATTCTGACTTTGCCAATTCAAGACTTCTTTTTTGAGTTTGTGTAGGTGGACCCGAGCTTCGCCACTGACTGTAAACTATTGTTTCAATACGATTTAAAACTGTTGGCGGGATATTTTTATTTCTTGATGTCTTTGAATTATTGCCATAAAATGCAAGCTTAATCTTATCAATCTTTTGTTGAAGATCTTTTGCTTGTTTTCTTAGCTCAATATCCGATTCGGGTGACGAATCAACAGCAACACGAATAAGATTAATTTTATTATTTGTTTCATTTAATATTCTTGAATAAGCATGTGCAACTCGTCTTATCTTGTTTACCTCTGTCTGGAATTCTGCTAATTCTACTTTTGCTTCTTCACTAATATAAGGTGATGATAATGTTTTAACCCTGAAAGTTTGTTTTGGAACAATTTCAGTAACAATATCATCAACTACTTTTGAGAGCGAAACAGAATAATTGCCAGGTAATGCATAAATTCCATTATCAGGATAAGAATATCGTCCGGTTTCTTGTTTTGACAGTCTGGCAGGTGTAATTGGCGGATATCTATAATTCCAAACCGCCCTATGTATTCCTTTTGAAGCCGGTTGTTTCATTCTTGTAACCACATTACCTTCGTAATCGTAAATTGTAAAAAGCAAATAAGGTTTTACCTCTGTGTCTTCGGCAAGTAACTCGTCCCAATCGGGATAATGTATGTCTTTGTTGTTTTTGAATGCCTCTTTCTCAGCTTTTTTGCGTTTGTCTTTTCTTGTTTTATAACTATCTTTCAAATAGTAAGTAAAAGTTGCTCCAACTTTAGGGTTCGGTGTTGTAAAGAAATTTTCACCTTGTGAAGCTTTTCCCCTTCCTCCCAATGGTCTTGTTTGAATAAACATCAAAGCATCTTTTATTTTAAAAATATAGGCCTCTTTATTTAGATTCTCATCAGACAGTTCGCGTAATGGTTCGTAATTGTCAAGCACATAAAATCCACGTCCGAAAGTTCCAAGGACCAAATCGTTTTCTCTTTCCTGAATTGCGAGATCTTTAACACAAACATTAGGTAAGCCGGCTTTTAGCTTGGTCCATTTCTTTCCTTCATCAATAGTAAAATAAACACCAAACTCGGTACCGATAAATAGTAAACCCTGCTTAATATGGTCTTCGGCAATTGAATGAATTGGTAAACTGTCCGGTAAGTTTCCTTTAATTGAAATCCATGTTTTACCACCGTTATCACTTTTATAAATATAAGAATTAAAGTCGGCTTGTTTTCGATTGTCAAAAGAGGCATACACGGTTTTTGCTTTATGTTTGGAAGCTAACAAACAACTTACATATGTCATTTCCGGAACATTTTTTACTCTATCAATTTTAGTCCAATTATCGCCTCCGTCATTTGTTATTTGAATTAATCCGTCATCTGTACCAACATAAATTAAATTTTCCTGCAACGGACTTTCGGTAAGCGAAACAATATTTCCGTATTGTGATGTAGAGGCATTTTTTGCCACAGCATCAACGCTTTGTACCTTACCCATTATTTTTAGCAGGTTTCTGTCAATCTGGCGGGAAAGGTCGCCACTTACTTTTTTCCATGTATAGCCCTGGTCATCGCTACGGAAAAGGTAGTTTGCTGCAAAATAAAGTCTGTTATGATTATGTGGACTAATGATTAAAGGAGAATTCCAGTTCCAACGATAAGCATCTTCTCCTGTTTCTTCAACAGGCTGAATGCCAATACTCTCGCCTGTAGCTTTATTGTATCTTGTTAAGTAGCCATATTGAGACTGAGCATAAACTATATTCGGGTCAACAGGGTCAATTGCCGACTCAAAACCATCGCCACCGTTTGTAATAAACCAGTCGAAATTTGAAATACCTGCAATATTTTTTGTTTGAGAAGGACCGCCAATGCTGTTATTATCCTGAGTTCCACCGTAAACAAAATAGAAAGGTTCTGCATTATCAACCGCCACTCTATAAAATTGTGTCACCGGCATATTCTCTTTAAAGTCCCAATATTTAGCATGGTCAAAACTTTCATAAATACCGCCATCACCACCAATTAAGTAATGATTAGGGTCATTTGGATCCACCCAAAAAGCATGGTCGTCAACATGGCGATGAGTATTACCGAGGTTCTTCCATGTTTTTCCACCATCATCACTTACTTTTGTCCATGTGTCTAATGCGTAAATTCTATCGATATCAAAAGGGTCGCAAAATATTTCCTGATAGTATTGTGCACTTGTTGTCTTATATCCATTCATTTTTGTCCATGAAGCACCTCTGTTTGTTGAGCGAAAAAATCCGCCTTTATTACCTGATGCTTCAATCATAGCAAATACATAGTCGGGGTTAATATCCGAAATTGCTAAACCTATTCTTCCAAGTTCGCCACCGGGCAATCCGCCTGATAATTTTGTCCAGTTATCGCCTCCATCAGTAGTTTTGTAAATTGCAGCTTCGGGTCCGCCATCAATTAATGTCCATGTGTGTCTTCGGCGTTGATACGATGCAGCATACATTATATCCGGGTTTCGTTTGTCAAAAACAAGGTCGGAAACACCTGTATTCTCACTAATTGTTAAAATAGCTTTCCATGTTTTGCCTCCGTCATTCGATTTGTATAAACCTCTGTCTCCTCCTGCTTTCCACAAAGGACCTTGAGATGCAACAAAAACATTATCTGAATTTCGCGGGTCGACAATTATTTTGGCAATATGCTCGGAATGTTTTAATCCCATATTTTTCCATGATTTGCCCCCGTCTTCAGATTTATAAACTCCATCGCCGTATGAAACACTTCTTTGACTGTTATTTTCGCCCGTTCCTACCCAAATACAATTATTATTATTTGGGTCAATTGTTACACATCCAATTGAATATGAGCCATAATTGTCAAATACGGGGAAGTAAGTTATACCTGCATTTGTTGTTTTCCATACACCACCACCTGCTGTAGCTATATAATACTCACTTGAATTGGCCGGGTTTATAGCAAAATCAATTATCCGCCCTGATGTTAAGGCCGGTCCTATTGACCTGAATTTTAAACCACTTACGAGAGATGAATTAATTTTATCTTTATTGTCATCATTTTTCTTTTGAGAGAATGAACTTAATGACGAGAAAACAAATAGAGCAATTGCAAATAACATGATTTGCTGTCTGAATTTTAGAAATGAAAATGATTTTATCATGATAATGTGATTAATATTAATGAACTTTGTAAACTGAAACAATATTAGTAAAAATCTTTGGTATGACAAAAATGTATTTATTTGGCTGTGGCAGTGTATTTGTAATAGAGGAAAAAGCTTTTAGCTTTTAAATTAAAGCAAAAGTATGCGTGATTTAGCATGAAACATTAGTCTAAATGAATAATATTGGAGAAAGAGAGTTCATATTTTGACAAATGCAGATATTAATTAATCAATAATAAAAGGTGATAAGCGAAAAAAGAAAATTTATTCATAGTTTAATATTCCCATCGTTATTTCTAATTGTTATATGGATAATAAAATTGTACGAGCATTTTCTCAACCTCAATTTTAATTTTCTTGGAATTTATCCTCTGAAAGTTTATGGTTTAGCCGGAATAATTACTTCAGTTTTTATACATGGCGATTTTAATCATCTTATATCAAATTCACTTCCCGTTTTTATTCTGTCGGTAGCAATTTTTTATTTTTATAGAGGTGTTGCATTTAAAGTCATTTCATTTATTTGGGTTGGCACCGGCATCTTGGTTTGGATTATTGGCAGACCTGCTTTCCATATCGGGGCAAGCGGATTAGTTTATGGTTTTGCATCTTTTATATTCTTTAGCGGTTTGCTTCGAAAAGATAATGGTCTGCTTGCTTTGTCCTTATTTGTTTCGTTTATCTACGGTAGTTTAATATGGGGTGCCTTTCCAACCGATGTTAAAATATCATGGGAAGCACATCAAATGGGATTAATTACCGGTATAATAATGGCAATTGTTTATAGAAACAGGGGGCCTGTTAAAGAAAAATACTCATGGGAGATTGAAGAAGAAGAAAGACTTCGGGAAAACAATAATCCCGTTGATTTTTCGCAAAAAGATATTTCTGTAAACTACATTTGGAAAGAAGAAGAGCCAAAGGAAGAAGAAGAAAAGAATGTTAACACCTAAGCAATTTTACATTTTTAGCCCTTACAATTAAAACATTATGCATGTCTAATTCAATTAAAATAATGAATATTTCCGGTTAATCTTGTAAATCCAATAGAATAATATTTCTTTGTATTATTAAATTTACACCTCAT
>JANTGP010000183.1 GCA_024762835.1 Bacteroidota bacterium | reverse complement strand
TGATGATGACTGTTCAGCCAATTGGTTTATTTGATGTGCAATGTAGGTTGGAGTTCCCTGGTTCGGAAGATTCTGACCACCATGATTCCAAATGGCATATTTAACAGTTACGACCGGAATATCAATCCCCGCAGAATTTGTAAACCACATAATTTCACCATCTCCACCCGCATATGGTGCATATTGTACCGCAACTATTCCAACAAGTTGGTCGTTATTTGAGATGTAAGACTGATAGGCCTCTTTTGACTCTGCTGATGTTACATTATTACACAATAAACCAAGAACTTTAACTCTATGTTGTCTCATGTGAGAGCCAACTTTTTTAGCAATTCCTTCAAGTAATTCAGTGCGATTTTTATTTATCCCAAAATTATCGGGATAATAATATCCTCCTCCCCCATACTCAATCAGGGTATTTTTAGTAGCTTGTTCCGAGAAAATTCTGTTTAACTGATAGGGAGATATCATAGATAAGTTTGCAACAGGCAGTCCATAAGACATTCTTAAATCACTTTTTAATTCGTTCAGGTAATAATCGCCACTTCTAAAATTATTCATCATCCATTGCACATTATCTCCATCAGTTAAAAAGAAAGATGCATAATGTGAATATTCGTCGAAATCGATAAACTGCGGATTTGTAACTTGTGCCAAACCCGACTGTCGGTTTTCATAATCACCCGACATCATTGTTGTGTTCCATATCCAATCGCTTGGCACCATCATGTTTCCTGATTTAGATACCGGGTCTACAAAAACATCTTCACCCAAACCACTTTCCCATCCAATAACCGGGGATAGTGGATCCAACCAATCCAGCGCCTCTTCAAAGACTTCCATATTGTTTCCTTTTAAAGAGCTCCCCATTTTTTTATTGTAGTTAACGGACATTAAGCGGTGGGCAATAGCAAAACTTTTAAGGTTTCCGGTTAAAGTGGGCATTAATATTAATGCATCATTATTGCATTTATCTTTAAATTCAGCCCAGGCATCTTCCATCGTTTTATCGCGGGCATCGTATTTTAATTCATACCCAAGTGCTTTTATCTTGTCTTCATAATATGCGTCAACAATTACTGCACGGTAAACATGCGATGCTATTGTTGCAACATTAACGCTTTCTTCATTCCTCACCTTGCATAAAACATATCCATCGATATTGCTTTTAACATTGTCGTGATGTTCAAGCAACTCCCAGGTGCTTTGCGTGCCATTATTAGTGAGGCCAATTTGGTTTAATACTTCGCTATAATTTGAATTTGGTGAATCGGTCCAGACCATAGTTGAACTGGTTCCTTCGTTTACTGCTAATGCGCATAATCCGATAATTGATTCTGCTAGAATATGATTTTGCAAACTATTGTCATTGAACGACTTTGAGTTATTGGTTGCATTAATAACTGTCCAATAATTGGTTCCCAATTTCTGTTTTGGTAACCAATACTGTCCCTCATCCGCAACTTGATCATACTCTTCTATATACAATTTCGTACTATTTTCACCATCATCAACAAAGTCTCTTGGATCGGGAGATTGATAAAAATTACAACCTGAGAGCAGGATTGCCATAAGAACATACATTGTTAAAAATATTTTTTTCATATTAATATTGCTTCTGTTTTTATTAATACCCTTCGTTTTGAATAAGACCTGATAGTTTATTAATTTCATCCTGTGGAATAGGACGAAGCAGATGATTTTTATTTAAGTTATTATACTTCTGAACGAAAATATTATAGTCAAATGCCCGTTCAATTAATTTTCCGGTTCTCTTTAAATCAAACCAACGGTCGTGTTCTCCCAGCAATTCCCTGCCTCGTTCGTCTAAAACTATATCTAAATCTATTTGAGATAATTTCATTGCTTGTTTATCTTCGGAACTTGTAGCTGCTCTCATCCTAATTTCATTTAATCTTTGAAGTGCAGTAGTATTATTCCCGGCTCCAAGGTATGCTTCAGCACATAATAAATAAGTGTCTGCCAATCTGAAGATTACGTCTTCTCTGGTTCCCGGACCACCCCATTGCATTTTTGTGTCTTTAAACTTATTTAGCATTGGCATTCTATCAGATGCTGTAGATAAGACATCCAGAGCCGTCGACTGAGGATACCAAACATATTCGCCGTTTTCTTTAAATGGATAAAAACGCTGAGCTTCATTGGTATAATCTGTTCCATCATTCCATCGGGGGTAGAATATTCCAAGTTCGCCAAAGTGCTCGCTCGATTTATTATTTACATAGTACTCTCTCTGAAATGTTTTGTCGTATCTGGAATCAATAACAGGATCGGTAAAAAGTTCGTGCACTCTTGGATTTACCCAGTAGCCTCGCTGCATTAATGAATAATCGTCTTGAACTTTGTCAAATAATTCGGGTTCTAATGCAACTATATTTATACCAAATAAACTTTGCTGCGGATTTCCTGAACCTGAATATTCCTTGTCTTCTCCATATTGAACAGCCCAAATTATTTCAGCATTATTTTGATTGTTTTCATCAAAAACATCCTTAAAATCATCGAGTAAATAGTGGTTACGCTGTGGATCAAGAATTAGTTCGTCGAAGATTTTAGCTGCATTTTCAAAATCATTATTTTGATTAAATGGTTTGTATGCCCGCGTTAAATACAATTTCCCTAACAGGTGTAGAAGTGCTGAATTTGTAATTCTTCCAGGTTCGCTTGCAACACCAGGCAAAATCCCATTGCATGAAATAAGTTCATCAATAAGAAAACTATAAATTTCTTCCTCACTGGTTCTTTCCACTTCAGTAATAATCGAAGACTCTTCCGTAACCAGCAGTGGTACAGGACCAAATGTTTCTACAAGATAATAATAAGCCAGTACACGTAAAAATTTTGTTTGCGAAGTAAGCGAGTTAAAATCATCTTCTGTCATTCCCTCCTCATCGGGCGAAATTCGTGTTAGCAAAATATTTGCCTCCTGAACAATTCGATAAAGGTTACTCCAATAAGGCCCAACAACACCGGCAGTTGAATTAAAAGACGGGTCGTATCCGTTAAACATCCTTTCATCGGGGCTTTCGGTAATTGCCATATACAAATCAGTTCCGTAATATTGTAGTTGCCCTGTATTAAAAACGCTTCTGTATTTCGAATAAATATCAACCAGAAGTTTTTCCTGCCCTTTTTTTGTATAGTAAAAAGAATCTGTTACCGCTGAAGGATTATCTATTTCAAGAAAATCTGAACAACCTTGCAATAATGTTAGTATTGCAATTATTCCTATATATTTTGAAAATTTATATTTCATGGTTAACATTTATTAAAATTTAATATTTACTCCGGTTGAAAAAGTCATAGGATATAAGGAGAGTTGAGAATTTACATTTTCGCCTATAATTTCCGGGTCTGAACCAATATAGTTTGTAAAAGTAAACGGATTCTGTACCGCAAGGTATAACTGTGCATCTTTAAGTGAAATTCCATTTAGAAACGATTCGCGGAAGTTATAACCTAAAGTTATATTACGAACTTTCAAGAATGTTCCTGATATTATTCCCAAAACCTGAGTATAATACGAAACAGCTCCTACCTGCTGATATTTATTACTTCGGTTTTCAGGTGTCCAGTATTCCACATCCAGTTTATTCCAGTGTTCGTTATCCCATGCAGTGAACATATAAGCAAATTCGTCGCCATAGATTCCTCCAACTCTTGCGTACATATCGATAGACAGAAATAGGTTACGATACTCAAATCTGTTTTCCATTCCGGCAGTCCAACTCGGAGTAGGCGCTCCTAATATTTGGTAGTCTTTTTCATCCATCGAATAGTCACCATTAACATCCTCCACTTTAATATGGCCAATGCTCTGACCATATTTAGCTGCTTCGACCTCTTCCTCCTCTTGCCAAATTCCCAGCTGTTTGAAGTCATAAATTACACTTATTGGTTCTCCAATAAACCATCTGTTACCCAAGTCGTCCATGTGGTCTCCATACAGGTCAAGAATCTTGTTTCTGTTTAAAGAGAAAGTCAGACTTGTTGTCCAGTTAAATTTTTGCGATGATATGTTTACAGTTTTTAAACCCAATTCAAATCCTTTGTTTGAAGTTGTTCCAATGTTTTGAAAAACTGAATTGTACCCATTAACCACACTTATTGAACGCTTCAAAATCAAATCTTCTGTTTTACGAGAATACGCATCGATGGTACCTGTAATTCTTGATTTGAAAAAACCAAAATCGACACCCAGGTTAAACTCAGAAGTCATTTCCCATTTCAGCTCGGTATTCCCTTTTTCGTTACTAATACCAAAACCATTTTCGCCATTGTTACCAAAAGTATATCTCGACTGGTTTAATTTTGTCCAGGTTTGATCGTAACCCAAGTTGTTATTTCCACTCTTACCATAACTTAACCGAATGCGAAGGTTATTCACCTTTTCCACATCTTTTAGCCAAGACTCTTCCTTTATTTGCCATCCCAAAGCAACCGAAGGCATAAAACCCCATTGATTCTCTTTTTGTAATCGCGAAGTTCCATCGTATCTTCCGGTTAATGTTAACATGTATTTTTCGTAAAGTGTGTAATTTGCTCGAAGCATGTAGGAAATTAAGGATGACTCCCAATAATAACTGTGTACATCTCTAATTTCGCTTGCTGTTTGAATGGCGTGCCAATACGAATCGTATGGTAAATCTTCACCTCTCATTCCCGAACCCAAATGTGTATCTTTTTGAAGACTAAACAAACCAATAACATTTAACCGATTTGTTTCATTAAATTTTTTGTCTATTGTTAGAATATTGTCCCAAACAATGTTATTGTTCTGATTTTCACTCCGATATGCTTCATTTGGATTTACTCCTGATTTTTGTTGTGTTTCGGTATCAACCCATTCGCCGAACATTCCATTATCGAATTGGTATGCAACCATCGATTTCAATGAAATAAAATCTATAGGTTTAAATTCAACATATCCTGAAAAGTTAGAAAAGAATTGATTTGATTCACGGATGTTGTTTTCTGCCTGAATATTAGGATTTATTTTACTTGAAGTGGGTTGAACAATAAATGATTGTTCGAAATTCTCATCATAAGGACTTGCAATTGGAGGAATAAGATAAGCATTCATCAATGCTTCGTTTGCTCCATGATTAGTATTGTTTTTTGAAATGTAGGCAGTAACTCCAGTCTTTAGTTTCTCTGATAATTTATGGTCAAGCCTCACATTTGCCGTTATTCTTTTGAAGTTCTCTTTTCCAACCAAGCCATCATCATTTGTGTACCCCACGCCAAATGCATAAGTTGTATTTTTAAAGCCACCGGAAGAATTAATGTTGTGGTTTGTGACCAGGCCGGGGCTCGATACTTCACGAATCCAGTCGTAATATTCACCGTTTTTAATTCTCGTTTTTTCCTCAAGAGTTAAAAAATCTGGTCTTGATAAAGAACTAGGACCATATTTCTTAACCCAAAGTGCCTCTCTGTAATTAACATACTCATTTCCATTCCCTAAGTTTCCAATCATGTCAGGAATTCGAGTTGCTACTTTAACACCAACATCCCCACTGTATTCAATTGTATTTACACCTTCTTTAACATTTGAACCTTTTGTTGTAACAATAACAACACCATTGGCACCTCTCGATCCGTAAATTGCACACGACGACGCATCTTTTAAAACGTCAATTGCCTCAATATCAGATGCATTCAAATGTTTCATGCCTGAATATGAAGGGATCCCATCGATTACGTAGAGGGGTTCGTTCGAGAAATTAAGAGAATTTTTCCCTCTGATTTCCACCGACATTGACGCCCCCGGTCTGTTTGACGATTTAGAAACAAGTACTCCAGATACTCGACCATTTAAAGATTCCGTAATATCTGTATTCATAGCTTCTTTCAGTTTATCGCCAGTAACAGTTTCAATCGAACCTGTTAAATCTTTTTTCTTTACAGTACCATATCCAATGGCAACAACCTCCTCCAGTCCAAAACTTTCTGTTTCTAATTGTACATTAATTGTTTTTGAATTACTTACTAAAACTTCTTGAGATACCATTCCTATAAAAGAAAATCTTAACCTATCTTCTTCTGAACCGCTCAACGTAATTTGGAAATTTCCATTGGAATCTGTTATTACCCCTTTGTTTGTTCCAACTATTATAACATTCACCCCTGGCATGGGCAGTTTTTCACTATCCGTAACCACACCATTTACCACTTTCTCTTGAGCAAATAGCACTGAAGGAAAGAGTAAAATAAAAAATAGGA
>JANTGP010000182.1 GCA_024762835.1 Bacteroidota bacterium | reverse complement strand
AATATTGCAGTAAAGATATTCTTATCTGTAATATTTCTTTTTTTAATGTTACTTGGAATAAGAGGGCGAGTTGAAACTAAATCGCCTATAAGAACAGGAACCGCTTATTTTTGTAACGACCCTTTTATAAACCAATTAGGATTAAATCCTGTATTTACACTATTTAAAAGTTATCAATACCAATTAAAAGAAAAAAACAGTATAAATAATTTTATTGATGAAAAAGTAGCAATACAAAATGTACAAAGACATCTAAGTATAGAAAATCCACTTCCTTTTTCTCCTATTGCTAAGAAAATTTTACCGGATACGATTAATGAAATAAAACATAATATTGTTTTAATTATTATGGAAAGTATGAGTGCCGCAAAAATGCAACGACACGGCAACGAAAGTAATATGACACCTTTTTTAGATAGTCTTTCTTATCAATCTATTTATTTTGAAAATATTTATACTGCTGGTAAACACACATATAGCGGCATCTTTAGCACATTATTTTCGCTACCAACTATAAAGAGACATCATCCCTTAAAAAGCATAAAAAAGTACGATGGAATTGCTTCAATCTTAAAATTGCTCGGATATAGCACTACATATTTTACAACACATGATAGCCAGTTTGATAATGTTGAGGGATTTTTGCGAGCAAACGACTTCGAAAATATCATTAGCCAAAGCAATTATCCTTCGGAAGAAGTAAAGACAGTTCTTGGTGTCCCTGATGACTTTATGTTTCGCTATTCCATACCAATTATTAATAAAATTGATAAGCAAGGAAAACCATTTTTTGTTACATTTATGACAGGTAGCGATCATGGACCTTATTACATTCCTGATTATTTTACACCACACACAAATAAGACTGAAACTCAAATTGTTGAGTATGCAGATTGGTCATTAAGTAGATTTATTGAGATGGCTTCAAAAACAGAGTGGTTTGATAATACCATATTTGTTTTTGTTGCCGATCATGGAGCTGCTTTAAATGTGTATCATAATATGTCGTTAAATTATTTTCACAGCCCTTTAATCTTTTATGCCCCTGAGATTCTCACCCCAAAATTATATAGCAATATCGGAGGACAAATAGATGTTTGTCCAACAATAATGGGTTTGTTAAAACAACCATATATTAAAAATAATCTGGGTGTTGATTTAATAAATGATAAACGACCTTATACTTTTTTTAATGGTGATGACAAAACAGGAGTTCTTGATAATGAATATCTATTGATTATAAATAACGACAATAGTAAAGAATTATACAAATATAAAGGAAAAGAAAAAACCAATTATATTAATGAGTATATAGAAAAAGCAAAAGAGATGGAAATTTATATAAAATCTAATTTACAAGTTTCTTATTCTTTTCAAAGTAGAAAATAATACGGTTTACTGTTATCGATAGATATCGCATAATAGTACAACAGATATTTATTTCGTATAATACGTAACAGTCTTTAATTTTTTCCAAGCACCTCTTGTAAAATCAGGGATTTTAACAGACATGCTTTGGTTCTTTACTGATTCTTGTGAAAGTTGAATTATAGATGACCATTCGGCTGCATCATAAACATCCTGGTCTAAAGGCAAACCATTTCGCAGGCAATATATTAAACGATAATCCATAATAAAATCCATTCCTCCGTGTCCGCCTACTTCTTTTGCTTTTTCACCTACTTCTTTTGTAATTGGGTGTTCATACTCTTTCAGTAAATCTTCCATTTCTTCATCAGACAAAAAAGTATGAGCATTTGGCTCCAACGCAATACCTCTTTGTGGCCATTTTCGTGCAAAACCTTTTGTTCCGCTTAATAAGTGTATTCGGCTGTAAGGTCTTGGATTAGTAACATCATGCTGTATCATTATTGTTTTGCCGTTTTGAGTTTCTCAAACAACCTCGCCCGATATTATTTTTAATAGACAGAATATGAGAATCTTATATAATTACCATACTAAAATAGCAAATCAGTTATACATGAAAGAATAGCAAATACTTAATAAACATTCAATTATAATTGAAGAAAATGTTATATTTTTCAAATAATGGGGACAAAGATTTTTAAAAAGCATGGCAATTGCTAATTGTCATATAATATGCATGTTGCCAGGTAACGGCTATTGTCCTTTAAAACTATTCCAGCTCCACTATTCTACTGTTACCGACTTGGCAAGGTTGCGTGGTTGATCGATATTACAATCTCGCATAACAGCTATATGATATGATAATAATTGTAATGGTATAACAGCAAGTATGGCAGCTAATGCTTCATGACTTTTAGGAATCTCAAGAACATGGTCAGCCATTTTTCGTATTACGGTATCGCCCTGAGTTACAACCGCAATAACGATGCCTTTACGAGCTTTGACTTCTTGTATGTTTGAAACTATTTTATCGTATGATTTATCCTTGGCTGCAATAACAACAACAGGCATTTTTTTGTCAATCAAGGCAATTGGCCCATGTTTCATTTCTGCAGCAGGATATCCTTCGGCGTGAATATATGAGATTTCTTTTAATTTAAGAGCACCTTCAAGAGCTACCGGGAAGAAAAATCCTCGCCCAAGGTATAGGAAATTTTCAGCGTCTTTATACATTGCGGCAATAGCTCTGAATTTCTCATTTTGCTGCAGGATAAGTTCAATCTTTGACGGTATCTCAACCAATTCGCTTATTAAGTTTTCATATAAACTTTGCTCAATGGTGTTTTTTTCTTTTGCAATCATCAGCGAAAGCGATGTTAAAGCAGTAACCTGAGAGGTAAAGGCCTTTGTTGATGCAACACCTATTTCGGGACCGGCATAAGTATATATTCCGGCTGTCGTTTCTCTGGCAATAGATGAGCCAACTACATTACATATACCAATGACAAGTGCTCCGGCATCTTGTGCCAGTCGTATTCCTGCTAGGGTGTCAGCTGTTTCACCACTCTGGCTGATTGCAATAACAACATCATCTTTATAAAGAACAGGGTTACGATATCTGAATTCTGAAGCATATTCAACTTCAACAGGAACTCTTGCAAATTCTTCAAAAAGATATTCGCCAACCAAGCCTGCATGCCATGATGTTCCGCAGGCAATAATTATCAGGCGTTTAGCATTAACAATCTGTGGTAACACAGATAAGATACCTCCATGTTGTATTGTTTTTGTCTCGGCAGAGACACGTCCTCTTATTGTATTTAATACGGTTTCGGGTTGTTCAAAAATTTCTTTTAACATGAAATGGTCAAAACCGCCTTTCTCAATAGAGCTTATTTCGAGATCAATTTTTTGAATCTTAGGGGTAATCTTAATATTCTTAATTGTTTTAAGACTAAGCTCATTCTTTTTTAAGATTGCTATATCGAAATCGTTAAGATAAATAACACTTTTTGTATGTTCAACAATTGGCGTTGCATCAGATGCAACATAATACTCATGGTCGCCAATGCCGATAACCAAAGGGCTGCCTTTACGTGCAGCTATTAACTTATCGTCTTCGTCATGCGATAAAACAACCAGTGCATAGGCACCTGATACTTTTTGTAGAGCAAATCGCACAGCTTCTTCTGCCGTTACACCACCTTTTAAGTAAAAATATTCAATAAGGTTGGCTAATACCTCTGTATCTGTTTCGCTTTTAAAGCTGTAGCCTTTTTCAAGTAATGATTCTTTAAGTGTAGAGTAATTTTCAATTATACCATTATGGATAACTATAAATTTTCCATGAGTAGATGTGTGAGGGTGAGCATTATCGTTGTTAGGTTCGCCGTGTGTAGCCCAACGGGTATGTCCCATACCGATATTCCCACTGGTATCTTCGTTGACAACGAAATTTTCAAGATCGCTAACTTTTCCTTTTATTTTAAAAGTATTTGTTTCTTCTCCTATGATTGCAATCCCGGCAGAGTCATAACCTCGATATTCTAATCTTTTGAGACCTTTTATTAAAATAGGGAAAGCCTGTTTATCACCGATATATCCTACAATTCCGCACATTTTTTGAAAATTTAATTAGTGAAGTTAAAGCTTAATATATGTAATATACAGCTTTATCCCATTATTTGCTTTTGCACCTTTCAGAATTACTCTATTTGCCATAACCGGATTTTCAGTAGCATAAGGATAAATATAAAAACCGTTTAGAGGTATCTCGTTGTTGATTGCTTTTTGTATGAACATAGCAATATTAAATTCATATTGATTTTGTTCGTGGTTATATATTCCGTTGAAATATTCTTGAAAAAAGCTGCCGTTATTATAAAGGTCAGGGAAAAACTCATTATTACCTTCATCATCAATATAAGCAAGATTTAGTTTGGGAATAGGAGAATATATTTCTGTAGAATTGTCTAATACGGGAATTACAAGACGGGCATTACTTATTACAACAGATGTAGAGTCCTGCCATTTTAATATGTCGGGAAAATCTACTTTTACTCTTACACCTCCCATAGCTTGCACGTATACTAATGTGTCTTCAAACAATGAATCATCAATATGTTGAATAGGGTTTTGTGCAAGGTCATAATCATGTTTAAATAAATTTATTCGGGCACATTTTTCGTTTATCAAAAGGTCGAATACCGAATGTGCGCTTAAAGGGACAATCTCTGATGATTCTGGATAGTTATGGAAATACAGTCGCAGTTTTGATTTATCAGAAAGCATGTCAAAAGCCATAATACTACCAGTGGTGTTTACCTGCGAGCTCTTAAGGTATAAGCCCTTAAATAAATTCTGAAACACATCATTATCTGATAAGTTGCTTGTGTCTGAAA
Source organism: Bacteroidota bacterium (assembly GCA_024762835.1). GTDB lineage: Bacteria > Bacteroidota > Bacteroidia > Bacteroidales > M50B96 > JANTGP01. Next base: position 1,491 of record JANTGP010000182.1, on the reverse strand, counting down.
ATAATTCAACAAAAGAAGAATGATCTATTTTTATAGCTACAACCGAGTCATTATAGTTTGGTGAAATAAACTCATGAGCTAAGACTTCGTTTTGGTCATAGTAACTCTCAAAATCCAAATTCGAACTATATGTTTCGTCGAGGTTAATTGTGTCGGTGAGTTGATAAACAAAGATTTCCTGCGGTGCTGCTTGCCGTTTATCGCCATAAACATTTGCAAGCTGAAGATAAAGAACCATTGAATCTAATGTGAAGTCTTCGCCAAAGTCAATTTCATTTTTCGACAATCTCAGTTGCGAAGCAAATGATGCATTAGAAGCACCAAAGACAGGGTCCATATAACTTCCCAATAAGTTGTAACTTTTATTTCCAGTATAAACATCTTCGTCTGAGCGGATAGAGTCAACAGAAACAGTATTAGAGTGTATTACAGTTGAGGTGTCGAAATAGACAATTATTTCATCACTTGCAGGAATAATATCCAAGCCCATTATTCCCGGGTCATCATTACATGAAAAAAAGGATATTCCTAAAATTAAGAAGAAAAAAAAACCGGTATTTCTTATTGTCATAAATGGTTTACTTGTCATAATTGCCTGCTAAAATTTTGTCGTAAAAATCTGAATATACATTTACTATATCATCTTCAGCAATATATGGAAGTATAGTTTTATCAAGTTTATTAATGTATTCCTGAACTTCGGGGTCAATTTGAGGACTTCCTATAGCAATTGCATCTGAGTTATCAATGGCCACCTTGGTCATATTAAAGAAACTGGGGTTATCAAATATCTTCAAATCCTCTTCTTTCATGCCTGCTAATCTTAGTTTCGATTTAATAGCGGGGTCTAATGTTTTGGTAAAGTCATTATCGTAAATTGTGTAAATGACTTTAGCTTCACTAAAGAGAGGATTATCGAAATATGATTTCTTGATATAGAAAGGTATTAAACCGGTAAACCAACCGTGACAATGAACAATATCCGGAGTCCATCTTAGTTTTTTAACTGTTTCGATAACGCCTCTGTTAAAAAAGACAGTTCGTTCGTCGTTGTCATCAAACTCTTCACCATTTTCATCCTCAAAAACAAACTTACGTTGAAAATAATCTTCATTATCAATAAAATATACTTGCATACGTGCAGCCTGTATAGAGCCAACCTTAATAATCAAGGGGTGGTCTGTATCGCTAATAATCAAGTTCATTCCCGAAAGCCTTATTACTTCGTGTAATTGGTTTCTTCTTTCGTTTACCGAACCAAAGCGAGGCATGAATGTTCGTATCTCTTTACCTTTTTCCTGAATACCCTGTGGCAAGTATCTGCCTACTAAAGACATCTCACTTTCAGGAAGATATGGTGTTATCTCTTGTGAAACAAATAGTACTTTAGTTTTTTCCATCTACTTAAATTGTTGTTTCTGAAATTTTCGACAAAGGTAATAAAAAAAATGCGGTTATAAACTTATTGCCTATACTTTAAGCTATTAGCTA
>JANTGP010000181.1 GCA_024762835.1 Bacteroidota bacterium | reverse complement strand
TTATCCCAATCCGGGTACAGGCAATTTTATTTTGAAAGGAACAAATTTGCAATCGGTACAGCTTAGAACACTTACCGGAAAACTGATAAAAGAAATTAATATTACTAATCATTCAGAACTGCATTTCGACCTGTCGGGCGAAGCTAAAGCTATCTATTTTGTTCATATCAAAAATGATAACTCGCAAATAATTAAACTTTTAATTTTGATGTAAAAATATACTTGCATTAGCTGAAAATACATCTTGTTTTTTTATTAAACCAAATCCCCCTAACCCCCTTTTTTAAAGGGGGACAAGGGCAGGCAATGAATTTAAGCAGCTGGTTTTTAAAAAATTACGGACAATAAATTTCTGTCCTTAAAAAATCTCGTTCGGTCTGTCCCCCTTTGGCCATTCAGTACAGTTGTCGTTCCGTATAGTTATAGGAAGGGAAGTTTGGAACTCCTATTTTCGATACCGGCTCACCCAAAAACACCTTAAAGAATAAAATATATTATTGTATCTGTGGCTTTGTGTTTTTATAGTCAAAAAAGTGTCGAAAACAGGAAAAACTATACAAATCTTGATGCAAATGAATTATTAGAGCCCTCCTTCATTTATTGTTTCTTTGTGCTTATCGAAATATTTCCCCATTATTATGCCAATGAGGATAATAACCGGTATTGATAACACTAATCTGAGTATTGAAAATTTAAGTCCGAGAAAACCAATCTCGAAAGTGAGCATAGGCACTTTTGCCATTGTATAAGAGCTTAAATAAATGAAAATATTTACTGATGATGTACCTTTCTTTTTTAATATATATGCAACCGGGAAAGCAGCATATAAAGGTCCGGCTTGAACAAAAGCTAAAAGCATTACCAATAAAACACCCTTAAAGCCCGACGATTTCCCGATATGCTTTTGTACCTTTTCTTTTGATACCCACACATCGAAAAGTCCTATTAAAATAAACATAACCGGAAGTGCTATCAACATTTCTTTAAGGAAAGCCCAAAAGTTGTTTTCGAAGATTTCAATACCCGGACTGTAGTGCATTGCAAGTGAATACAAAACGAATAAACTAAATGCAACTATTACACTTAAATCGAATTTATGCTTTTTTATGTAATCAGTCATATACTTTGCTTATGTGTTTTCCCATTATTCTATTCATTTCTTCAACTTCTAAAATTTTTATTCCTTAGACGATATTCTCATTTTCCATATCCACATTTTGCTTACTCATATCAAAATACATAATTTAAAACAAATGCCATAGTAATTCCCACAGCTAATGCTCCAACAAAACTCAAAGCATTTCGCATTAACGAGACCTTTAGACCAAAATATTTCATCTCAATTGGTATGGTTAACAATCCAACCATTTTTAAGGTAGTTATAAAAACGGCAATAACCGATAAACTTACTCCGGATTTAACCAGTATTCCAGCCAAAGGATAAGCAATAAATCCGGGAAGAATAGCAACAGCTCCTAATATTCCGGCAGAAAAATAAGCTGCAATTCCTGCATCACTGCCGAGATAATGCATTAAGACTTCATCGGAAATAAAGTACAATACAATACTAATCAATATAATAACAGATAAAAGAGTTGGTAATATATTGATGAATTGCATCATCCCTTTCTTAATTCCCTTCCAGGTTTTCTTCTTGTCTAAAATGAAAGAAACTGTACTTAATAAAACCGTTAAAATAACTATGTATATCATTTTATGTTATGGATAAAATCGCTAAAATCTCTCTTTATTTCATCTCTGATTCGCCTAAACTCGGAAAGAATAAATTCTTCTGAACCAATGGCTTCAGCAGGATCGTCGAAACCTATATGAATACGCCTTTTTACATTTCCGGTAAACATAGGACAAGATTCTTTTGCCCCACCGCAAACTGTTATAACATAATCGAAGTTAACATTAAGAAATTCGTTTACTGATTTTGGGTTTCCATTTGAAATATCAATGCCAAATTCGTCCATAACCTTTATAGCTACAGGATGCACATTTTTACTTGGCTCAGTACCGGCCGAAACAACATCAAGTTCACTATTAAACGATTTTAAAAATCCTTCGGCCATCTGGCTTCGGCAGGAATTACCGGTACATAATATTAGTATCTTCATAATTGTAATTTGATATTCTTTTTAATTTGAGAATCTGAAAGCTAATTTTCAAATCAACTTAATAAAACTTTTTCTTAAAAAATAGCGACACATTTACAAGAACAATCAATGCAGGAACTTCAATCAAAGGTCCGATAACACCTGTAAATGCTTGCTGAGAATTTAAACCAAACACGGCAATAGCAACAGCAATAGCCAATTCGAAATTATTTCCGGTAGCAGTAAATGCAATTGATGCATTTCGCTTGTAATCAATTTTCATTGCTTTACCAACAAAGAAACTTACAAAAAACATCACAGCAAAATAAATGACTAATGGTATTGCAACTTTTAAAACATCATAAGGTATTTCAATAATTAATTCGCCTTTTAAACTGAACATTAAAACAATAGTTGCTAAAAGTGCGACTAATGTGATCGGTGATATTTTTGGAATAAATTTGCGATTATACCAATTATTGCCTTTTATCTTAACTAAAATAACTCTGGAAAAGAAACCCATTAAAAACGGAATACCTAAATAAATCAAAACTGAATGAGCAACATCCCATATAGAAATATCAATATCAAAACTTTCTACTCCAAAATATTGAGGTAAAACAGTTATAAATAACCAAGTATAAAAGCTATAAGTAAATACTTGGAAGACACTATTCAGAGCAACTAATGTAGCTCCATATTCTTTGCTGCCACCACCTAAATCGTTCCAAACAAGCACCATTGCTATGCACCGAGCTAAACCAATTAAGATTAATCCTGACATATATCCGGGTTCATCTTTCAAAAAGATTATTGCCAATACAAACATTAATATTGGACCCACAATCCAATTTAATATCAGCGATAGCGACATTACTTTAGTATCTTTAAAAATTTCAGGAATTAAACTGTAATCAACTTTTGCGAGAGGTGGATACATCATAAGTATTAAACCGATTGCCAAAAGTATGTTTGTTGAACCTGACGAGGCAGAGTTTATGCTATCTGCTACTGAGGGAAAAACATAACCAATACCAACACCGATTAGCATTGCAAAAAATATCCATAAAGTCAGGAAGCGGTCTAAGAGTTTTAGTTTTATTTTCATAGTAAATTTTATAACCAAGCATTAAACATATAACCTGATATTATGATACAAACTGTTACTGTTCCGAAAAAAATACTTACCAATTTCCAAGTCATTACTTTTTTCAGAAGCATTGCTTCGGGTAATGACAAACCGACAACACCCATCATAAAGGCAATGGCGGTTCCTAAAGGAATGCCTTTTGCCACCAATACTTGCACAACAGGTAATATACCCGATGCATTAGAGTACATTGGCACTGCCAGAAGGGTTGATACAGGGACAGCAAAAAGATTATCTTTACTCATATATTTTTCGAAAAAACCTTCCGGCACATATCCATGCATTAATCCTCCTACTGCTATTCCTGCAATAAGATAAGGCAATATGCCTTTTATTATTTTTAAAGCCTCGGCTGTTATAACAGGTAAACGCTGCTTAAATGATTGTTTCTCCTGAATAAATGCATCTTGGTCTTTCTGAGCTTTTGCCAATATATCTTTTACCCATGGACTAAGATATTTTTCGAGTTTAAATACTTGTAAAATCATGCCAGAAAAAGTCCCTAATAAGATTCCACTAACGACATAAATTGCAGTAGTCTTCAATCCAAAAAGGCCGATAAATAAGCCTATTGCAACTTCGTTTACCAAAGGAGATGTAACTAAAAAAGCAAATGTTACCCCTAATGGAATTCCTCCGCTTACAAAGCCAATAAACAGAGGTACCGAAGAACAAGAACAAAAGGGTGTAACCGTTCCAAATAGTGACGCCATAAGATATTCTAATCCATAAAGTTTATTGCGGGAAAGATAATTCTTCACTCTCTCGATAGGAAAATACGAGTTTACAATACCCATAAAAAAAATGATGACAAAGAGTAAAATCAGAATTTTTACAGTATCGTAAATAAAGAAGTTCAGTGCTTCGGCCAAATGACTTTCCTTCTCTAAGCCAAAAGCATTAAAAACTAAATAATCTGCAATATTTTGTAGCCAATCGAACATTTTCTTATTATTATTTTTCTTAACCACAGAGTTTCACTGAGTTTTGCACAGAGTAACACTGAGTGCAAAAATTATTTCTCTTTTGTATAATCTCTAGTTAATTGACCGTCTAGATTTTAATTCATTTATTTCCATATTGTTATTTTTATTTTAACCACAGAGTAGCACTGAGTTTTGCACAAAGTAACACTGAGTATTTATAACTATTTCACTGTGAAACTCTGTGTTTTTTATTCTGTGTAACTCTGTGGTTAAATACTAACTTACTAATTATTTCTAATTCGTCTTTCTTTAAGAAACCTTTGTGGTGAAAAACCTCCTCTCCTTATAATTAATTACTTCTCTGCACAATCAATACAAACCTTCTTGTCGCCTTTAACCCGCCCGTATTCCATTACAGTCATTTCGCCACATTCTTCGCACACAAAACCGTCGAACGAATGCATTTCTTTTGGCCAATTGTAAGTGAATACATCAGAAACAATCATCATTTTTTCAACTGGGGTAGCCATAACCATATCAACTAAAGGCTGAACTACTTCGTCAGGTACTTTTGTAGGCGCAACACCTACCATACGGTATTTTGTAAAGAACTCTGATTTTTTGTTTGCCATCATAGCCTCGGCACGTGGTGTTACTCGTACTGCCCGATTAGTAGATTTGTCAATTAAAGTTAAGCCCCATTTGCCCTTGTGCGATTTTTCGATATTTCCTTTACCGAAAGTACAACCTGTTATTACCTGAACCCCATCAGCAAAACAAGTAGCACAATGCTTGTCGCCCAATTCTAAAATGGCATGAATATTACTATCGCCAGTACGTTCTACACCTAATTTGTTAAGTGCTGCTGCACCAACTCTTAAACCGTTGGGCATTGCAGGACATTTGTGTCCGTGAAATTTTTGCCCGAATTCGAGCCAATCATTTGCATTAATCATTTTTCTTAAATTTTAAATTGTTAATTATTTCATTATTCGAAGGTCTGTAACCTCTTGCTACAATCTTGTCGTTAATTACTATTGTGGGCAATATCCAAGTCCTATAATTCAGAAATTCATTGGGATTGCTTATTATTATAAATTCAGCATCAATATTATGGTCTACAAAAAAAATTTTGATAGATTTAATAATCTTTCGAGTTTTCCAGCAATTTGGGCCTGGTGATAATATGGTAATTGTGTTTTTAACCATTTTTAACCTCACATTTAATTTTGATAAAATATTTACCCATAATTGTCCCAATAATTATAGTGAAATCGAACCTATATTTATTAACGGATAAGCAAAAAAACTAGAATGACTATTCGTTGTATTCATCGTAATGGTGATATTATTAATCGTCATTGTTAATACAGAAAAACCAATCTATTAAATATTATCGACTACTATTTTAGTTCCTTCTTTAATATTATCGGTAACCGGACAACGAGCTTCTGTTTCCTTTATCCATTCTTTTATAATGGCATCATCAACAGCATTTTTGAAGGTGGGCTTAATTTTAACAATTATTGATTGAAATCCGGCTCTTTCATCGTATGAGCAACCATTAAACGTGCAAGGGTTCATATCACCATCTATGGTAACCTTCATTTTCTCTAAATCTAATCCCCTTTCCTTGGCTACTTGATGTCCCGTAACATTGAGACAACCGGCCAATGCTGTAAGCAGCATCTGTACAGGTGAAGGACCTTCATCTGTTCCTCCCATATTTGCGGGTTCGTCAATTATCATTTTAAATTTACCTGCTCTCAGGTTCATTTTTGTTGCACTTTCGCTTTCGCCACTTACGTGAACTTTTACTTGCATTATGCAAGCGTCTGCATTATTGTTAGTTTCCAATGTATTCATATTAAATTATTTATGTATTTATTTAAAAAATATTTGTAATTGTAGTGATGCCATATAATTATCAATTCCGCTGTTAGTTAACTGAAAGAAATTATCGAAGAATAACATCAACTTTTGTTTATTTAATAAAAAATTATAGCCCAAATGTAAATAAGGGTGATTATTGGTTTCTGCAATTAAATCGTTGTACTTTTCGTATGATAAAACAATCTGGCTTTTTTGCTTTACATTGATTGCAGCTAAAAAATAATATCCATCAGCTATTTGATTCTCTAAATTTGCATTCAAATATTCGGCTTGAAAGCTTAAAATTTTATATTGATATATTGCAAAAATATTGTATCTAAAATCATTGCCTGAAAACA
>JANTGP010000180.1 GCA_024762835.1 Bacteroidota bacterium | reverse complement strand
CATCATTTTTGCAAAAAGAGCAAAAATACCGCCACCGCTTATTGTGATGTAATAATTATACCACGGGTTAAAACCCGCGGCTATAATAATTTTATTCCTTCGGGATTATGATAAAAATTCCCCCTTTATTGAATACTATATGGAAGAAGGCAAAAGAAAGAATCAGAAGTATATATTTATTGATTAAAAAGGAAAGGGGCATTTGCCCCTTTCCTTTTAAGTAAAATGAATTTCCTAATATGCAAACATTGGAAAGTCCGACATCAAGTCGTTTACCTGAGAGCGTACTTTATTTAGAATAGCCTCATCTTCGACATTTGAAATTACCTGATCAATAAAATCAACAATAAGCGGCATATGTTCTTCTTTCATTCCGCGTGTTGTAACGGCAGGTGTACCAATTCTAAGACCTGATGTTTGAAATGGCGAACGACTATCAAAAGGAACCATGTTTTTATTAACCGTAATATCAGCAAGTACCAAGGTGTTCTCAACAATCTTTCCGGTAATTTCAGGAAATTTTGTACGTAAATCAATTAACATCGAATGGTTATCTGTTCCTCCCGATACAACTTTATAACCTTTGTCAACAAATGCTTGTGCCATAACAGCAGCATTTTTCTGCACTTGTTTCTGATAATCAACAAATGAGGGGTCTAAGCTCTCGCCAAATGCAACAGCTTTTGCAGCAATTACATGCTCTAATGGTCCGCCCTGCATACCCGGAAATACAGCCGAGTTCAACAGACTTGACATTTTCCTGACAGCCCCTTTTTTTGTTGCTATTCCCCATGGATTAACAAAATCTTTACCCATTAAGATAATACCTCCTCTGGGGCCACGTAAGGTTTTATGGGTTGTAGAAGTAACAATATGGGCATATTCAAGTGGGTTGTTTAACAATCCGGCAGCAATAAGTCCGGCAGGATGAGCCATATCAATCATCAATATTGCATCAATTTTATCGGCAATTTCACGCATACGTTTATAATCCCATTCGCGCGAATAGGCAGAGGCACCACCTATAATCATCTTAGGTCTCTCACGTAATGCAAGCTCTTCCATCATATCATAATCAACCATTCCTGTTTCTTCTTTTACAGCATATGATACCGCCTTATACCATAACCCCGAAAAGTTTACAGGTGAGCCGTGAGATAGATGTCCGCCATGCGAAAGGTCAAGCCCCATAAAAGTATCGCCTGGTTTTAATACCATTGAAAAAACAGCAGCATTAGCCTGAGCACCTGAGTGTGGTTGAACATTTGCGTATTCGGCATTAAAGAGCTCCTTAACTCTGTCAATAGCGAGTTGTTCAGTTTCGTCAACAAACTGGCATCCTCCATAGTAACGGTGTCCCGGATAACCCTCTGCATATTTATTTGTCATTACAGATCCCATGGCTTCCATTACTTGTTTGCTTACAAAGTTTTCTGAAGCAATTAGCTCTATTCCGTTTTTTTGTCTATTTTCTTCTTTCTCAATAATATCAAATACTTGCTTATCTCTTTTCATTTTATAACTGATTTTTTTGTTTGTGTCAAAAATATAGTTTTAAATCATTTTAATGAAATCTTAATAAACTAATATTTATAAATTTATAAAAATTGTATATTTTAGCAGAAATTGTAATAAATAATTGCTCATTTATTAAATCTAATATTTATGAAAAAAATTACTCTCACTTTGTCTCTTATTATCATCTCTGTTTTTGTCTCTTTTTCTCAAACCATATATTCATTTAGTTTTGGTAATAGCACTTACGAGTTGGTTCAGGATAAACTGTCATGGGAAGATGCTGCAAGCTATGCAGCGGACAATGGCGGACATTTGGTACATATAAACAGTCTCGACGAACAAAATGCTGTTTATGATGCAATTGTAAACGGTGCCCAAATTTCCGATACTTATACAACTGTACTTGATGGTGGCGGTGTTGCATATATTTGGATTGGTGCTACAGATAAAAATAACGAAGACGATTGGATATGGGATGGTGATAATGATGGAAACGGCGAAAGTTTTTGGTCGGGGAATGGTGATGGCTCAGCTGTAAATAATGCATATTATAACTGGGGTGGTACATCGGATGGCACACCAAATGAGCCCGATGATTTCTTTTCCAATCAAGATGCAGCAGCAATTGGTTTAGCCGTTTGGCCTGCTGTATTGGAAAACCTTGGTTCAGCATCGGAGTGGAATGATATTGATATAACAAATGAGTTGTATTTTATTGTTGAGTATGATAATAACTCAATAAACTATTATAAGCCAAACAATTTTGACCTGAGAATATATCCAAATCCGGCAATTAATGCAATGTATATAAACTCATCGGAAGATGTAAGAGAAATAAATTTTATAAATACTACCGGTGAAATAGTCCTAAATTTATTTCCCATTTCAAGCAATACATTTTTGAATTTTGAATTACCTTCAGGTTTATATATCATTGAAGCCAGGATGAATGATGGCAGGAGAGCGAGCAAAAGAATCTTTATTTTAAATTAAGTCTGGCTCTGAAAGTTCCTTTGCTTCGAGATTTTCAAACTTATATAACATTTAGAAGAACTTGTAATTATGATAAATATTTTAGGAAAGAATAACAGTCTGCTAAGTCAATACTTATCGGAGATTAGAGATAAGGATATTCAAAAAGACAGATTACGGTTTAGGAAAAATCTGGAACGTATTGGTGAGATATTTGCTTACGAAATAAGTAAAAGTCTAAATTTTGAAACTAAAGATATTCAAACACCATTAGGAACAGCGAATCAGGCTGTACTTTCCGATAAGATAGTTTTAGGTACTATTTTGAGAGCGGGATTACCAATGCACACAGGCATGTTAAATTTTTTCGATAAAGCTGATAATGCTTTTATTTCAGCTTACAGAAAATATAATCCAGGTGGTGGATTTGAGATAAAAATTGAATATATGTCAAGTCCATCATTAGAAGACTCAACATTAATTATCAGCGATCCCATGCTTGCAAGCGGCTTGTCAATGATACTTGCCTACAAGGAACTTATTAAACGTGGCAAACCAAAACATACTCATATTGTTGCTCTTATTGCGAGTCAGGAAGGAATTAAACAGGTTCAAAAGCAATTACCTAAGGATGATATTTCTATTTGGCTTGGTGCAGTGGATGATGAGCTAACTGTGAAATCGTATATAGTACCGGGTTTAGGTGATGCCGGCGATCTTGCCTTTGGTAATAAGGAATAAACTATCTTACAACATTAACTATTCATTAAAAATTATTTATTACAAAATGAAAAAAACTTTAGTCCTACTAGTTTTACTTTTTCTTTTTATTGTTGATTATGCATGTACAACAGCAGTTGTATCAGGCAAATATACGGTTGACGGTCGTCCCTTACTTTGGAAAAACAGAGAAACCAATGAGCTAAATAATAAAATAGTTGAAATTAATGACGGCAAGTATCAGTATGTGGGTCTGGCAAATTCCAGCGATACTCTCAACATATGGGTGTGGATAGGTTATAATGAAGCCGGCTTTGCTATAATGAATTCTGCAAGCTATAATCTTAATAACGATACATTAATGCAATCGGGTGAAGAAGGTGCATTGATGAAAAAGGCACTTCAGAGCTGTGCAAATATTGATGAATTTGAGAAACTCCTTAAATCAATGGAGTTGCCAACACGACTTGAAGCGAACTTTGGAGTAATTGACGGACAAGGTGGAGCTGCATATTTTGAACTTGGAAATTTCGGATACGAGAAATTTGATGCTAACGACCCCAAGATTGCACCTAATGGTTATATTATCAGAACAAATTATTCTTTCTCAGGTTTGCACGGGCAGGGTGGAGGATATATAAGGTATGTAACGGCAAACAATGTTTTTACAAAAGCTATTTTTGAGAATAATCTCAGCTACAAAACAATTTTGCAAAAAGGCTCACGTAACTTAACTCATTCATTGACAGGTGAAGATTTAAACAAGTATAAAGTACTTGAAGAAAGCAATGTGAAAATGGTTCCGTTTTTAGATTATATTCCCCGAAGCAGTACTTCGTCAGCATGTGTTGTTCAAGGTGTAAAAGCAGGCGAGAGCTCTTCATTTACAACAATGTGGACTATCTTAGGTTTTCCTTTGACATCTGTAATAATTCCTGTTTGGATAACTGGAGATTCTATTTTACCTGAAGTAGTACAGTTCAGCGATAGTTTGAATAATGCAGAATTGTGTAATTATGCTCTTGAATTAAAAGAAAACTGCTACACATTCAAGTTGGGTTCACACAGGTATAATTACATTAACATCAATGCATTGATTAATGCTAATAATACAGGATACATGCAGCAACTTGCAGGTCTTGAAACCAAGATTACCACATTAGCTGAGAATCATTTGGATAATTGGCGAGAATCATCAATTAACAAAAAAGAGTTGATTGATTTTTACGCCTGGGTAGATGTAAATATAAGACAAACTTTTTACGGCTTAAATAGTCAACGGCTTAATTAGTTGTTACAATTCAACAGGGATCCATATATTATTGATTGTCTAATAATTAATGCTTATTCTTTACTGCTTAGTGAATCTCATTTACTAATCGGTATAACTTCATAATTCAGTATTTTAAGGAAATAAAAAAAGTCCGGAAGTTAACCGGACTTTCTTTGATTTATAAAAAGATTCATTTTTATCTATCATTCATCGAAATAAGAAACTCTTCGTTCGATGTAGTTTTTAGTAATCTGTCACGTAAGAATTGCATAGCTTCAGTTGAGTTCATATCTGAAAGATAATTTCTTAATACCCACATTCTACTTAGGAAATCTGTATCCAGAAGTAAATCTTCTCTTCTTGTACTAGAGGCAACGATATCAACAGCAGGATATATTCTTTTATTCGAAAGCTTTCTATCAAGCTGCAATTCCATGTTTCCTGTTCCTTTAAACTCTTCAAAAATTACATCATCCATTTTTGAACCGGTGTCGGTAAGAGCTGTGGCAAGAATGGTAAGCGAACCACCGTCTTCGATATTTCTGGCAGCACCAAAGAACCTCTTAGGTTTATGTAAGGCATTGGCATCAACACCACCGGAAAGAACTTTCCCCGATGCCGGTGATACAGTGTTATAAGCACGTGCCAACCTTGTTATCGAATCTAAAAGTATCACAACATCATGTCCACATTCAACTAATCGTTTAGCTTTTTCAAGGATAATATTTGCAACCTTTACATGTCTTTCGGCAGGTTCGTCAAATGTTGAAGCAATAACTTCAGCATTCACATTTCTTGCCATATCAGTAACCTCTTCAGGGCGTTCATCAATAAGTAAAACCATCATGTAAACACCGGGATTATTATCAGCAATTGCATTTGCAATCTCTTTAAGCAATACGGTTTTTCCGGTTTTAGGCTGAGCAACTATAAGCCCTCTTTGCCCTTTTCCAATTGGTGCAAACATGTCAACAACTCTTACAGAAAGGCTTCCACGACCACTACCTATTAATTCAAATTTCTCATCAGGAAATAAAGGTGTTAAATGATCGAAAGGTATTCTGTCTCTAACATATTCGGGGCTACGGCCGTTAATTTCCGAAACTTTTATCAAAGGAAAATACTTTTCACTTTCTTTTGGCGGACGAACAACTCCAGTAACGGTATCACCTGTTTTTAATCCGAAAAGCTTTATTTGTGATAGTGAAACATAAATATCATCAGGTGAATTAAGATAGTTATAATCCGAAGAACGCAAAAATCCATAACCATCCGACATGATTTCCAGAACACCGGTAGTACTTATTATACCTTCAAATTCCGATGCTTTGACTGCATCTCTTTTGTTTGAGTTTGATTTTTCGTTATTATGTGTACTTGATGATTTTACAGAACTTTCTTTCGTGCCAGGCTGTTCTTTCTTAGGTTCATTCTGCTTTAGTGTTTCAGGAACAACAGTTTTGCCTTTCTTTTCAGGTTGTTGTTGTTTGTTTGAAACTTTCTTATTATCAGCAGATTTAGCTTTGTGCTCTGTTTTGTTTGTTTGTTTAGGCTTTTGATTTACATCCTTATTGCTGTCTTGAGAAAAGATTAACTCTTCTCTGGAGCTGTCTTTTAAGATAATCTTTTCTGATTCAACTTTGCCGGGTATCTCAACTTTTTCAACCTTAGAAATTCTTCTTCGTGGTTGTCTCTTAGGCATTCTGTTCTCGCTCTTTTGTTTAGTATCTTGCTGTACATTGCTATTTTGCTCTTGAGCTTTAACAGTTTTAGCTTTTGGCTTGGGAGCTTTTGTTTTTACAGTTTTTGTATCCTCTGCCTTAGGCTCTGTTTTCTTTTGTGCAGTATTTGCCTTTGCTTTTGCCTTTGCTTTTGGCTTTGCTTTTCGCGTTGCTGTCTTTTTTTGACTTGTTTTTTTTGTTGAAGCAATAA
>JANTGP010000179.1 GCA_024762835.1 Bacteroidota bacterium | reverse complement strand
CAAGGGTTTGATTTTGTAAGGTCATATCATATTTGTGAGCAACATCAGCTAGTTTTTGTAATTTATCTTGAATGGCCCGTGTTAATTCATTATCGAGAACATTTTCATCATAAAGTCTATCTCCTTTCCCGACTTTGCTTCTATCAAGATAACGCTCTGTTAAAAGTCCTTGACGAAGCGGTCCCCATGGAACAAATGAGATATTATTTTTTGCGCAGTAGTCTAAAACTCCTTCATAACCTTCCCACTCCTTATATAAAATATCATAGCGGTTTTCTACTACTTGTATGCGTGAGCGTTTAAATACTTCGGAATATTTTTTATATTCTTCCAAGTTTTCAACCTTAAAATTTGATACGCCGAAATAACGAACTAAATCTTGTGATATTAAATCTTCCATCGCCATAAGACTTTCTTCAATTGGTGTTTCTCCTTCATACATGTGGAAATACATAACGTCAACATAATCTGTTTGTAATCGTTCGAGTGAGGCATAAGTAGATTCTAAAATATTTGTCCGTGAAAGTCGGCAATGGTTTGGAGTTGCTCCATCGGTAGCACCAAATAATTTTGTTGCCACAATAACAGAATTTCTTAAACTTGGATTTGCTTTTAACCAAGTACCAATTACTCTTTCTGAGTTTCCGCTGGCATTATTGTATCTGTTGGCCGTATCCCAGAAGGTAACACCTTCTTCAATTGCAGCATCCATAATTTGTAATCCCGTTTCTTCATCTACTCTTGCACCATCCCCGGTATCAGGCAACCCGAATTTCCACGTTCCTAATCCTATTTTAGAAACTTTTAATCCGGAACTACCTAATCTTTGATAAGGCATCCCGTTAAATTTATCAGTAGTAAAATCAAGTCCAATAGTCTGTGGATTTGGTTTCAAGTAATTTTGTTCTTTGCGTTTAGTAAACATTATTTTACTCCTCTTAAACTTTTTAATTATTTACTTTTCAAAATTCTATAAAAATTGTCTTCTGCTTTTTTTATTGATTCTACTTCGCAGTATTCATCAGTTTGATGTGCCATAGAAGCCAGACCGGGTCCCATTATTATTGTAGGAACACCCTCGTAATATTTTTGTAAAACTGACGCATCGGTTACATAAGGAAGTGCTTTTGGAATGTTATCTTTTCCCCTATTAATTCCAATAGCATTATCAACAAGTTTTACAAATAAACTCTTTTCATCAGTAAAAACCGGTTCTCTATCAACTATCGGTTCAATCGTAAAATCATCACCAAATAATCTTTGTAATTCCTTCAACATATCTTGATGATTTATCTTTGTTGTGGAACGTACATCAATTGAAAATTCAGCTTTGTCAGGAACTGAATTAATATTCATTCCGCCTTTAACAACACCAATATTAATTGTGGGCATTCCGAGAATCGAATCTTCTTCAACATTGAAATTATAGTTTTCAATCTTAGTAATTGCGCGGGCTGCTTTATAAATAGCATTAATCCCTTTCTCAGGCATAGAGGAATGTGCTGTTACTCCTTTCGTTCTTACCCACATATACAATCCGCCTTTGTGTCCACATATTGGAAGATTATTAGTCGGTTCGGCAACAATTACACCACGTGCTTTACCAAGATTAACGCCGGAATCTACAAGGTTTTTAATGCCTTTACAACCATCTTCCTCACTTGCGGAAAGAATAATCCTTATCCCTCCCACTGGTACTGAGGTTTTTGCACTCTTTATTGCAGAAGTAATAATTGCCGCAACTCCGCTTTTCATATCGGAAGATCCTCTACCGTATAATTTGCCGTCAATAATTTTCCCGGCAAACGGCTCAACACTCCATTCCTTCTGACCAAGAGGGACAACATCCAGATGCCCACTTAAAACAATTGGAGAAGTTTTTTCAGAAAGTCCGATTTCGGCAACTACATTTAAACGGTTTTTCTCAAAAGGATAATACTTAACATTAAAACCATTTCCCTTTAATAATTCTCCACAATATTCTGCAATCTCTTTTTCATTGCCGGGTGGATTAACCGTATTAAATTGTATTAACTTTTGTGCTAACGTTATAACATCCATTTGTATTCCTAATTTTTTTTACAGATAAAGTTCAGTTCCAATTCCCATTTCTTTTGCTTTTTTGTAAATAAGCGGTGCGGTAGCCATATCGTCTAAGGCAAGACCGAGATTTATACTCATTGTTCGTTCACTTCCATTTTCTCTGCCAGGTTTTTTACCGCATACTATTTCCCCAAGATCAGCATAAGGTTGAGGTGTTTCACTGAAATAACCACTTTTTCTATAATAATCCATTTGTGAAATATCATCAGTAGCTAATTTATCCACTTCTCTAAGTGCATCTCCTTGCCAAAAGGAATCAAAGTCAACCGGACTGGCAAATGCACCTTCGGAGAGCCAACCTGCTTCAATTACAGGAGTAGGATTTTTTAATATCGGTCCACTTGTTACAACAATATCAAGACCAACAACTGCTTCTTTAGGAGTTTGCACAATTTCATATTCCGCCGGAATAATTTTTTGCATGTCGTTTATAAATTTTTCTGCTGCATCGGGATAAATATCGTAAGCTTTAACTTTGGTTATATCAAATTCACAACTAAGAGCTTCAAGATTACTTCTTCCCTGTACACCACAAGCTAAAATACCAACTGTACTACTTTCTTTTCGTGCAAGATATTTAGCCGCAAGAGCTGTTGCAGCTCCGGTTCTTTTTGCAGTAATCCATGTTGCATCCATAATGGCAATCGGTATTCCGGTTTCCGGATCGTTCAATATTAGTAAGCCGGTAATATATGGCAATCCTTTTTTCTGATTACCAGGATATCCGGATATCCATTTTATTCCGGCAGAATTCATTGCAGGAATGTAAGCCGGCATAGCATGAATAAAAGCATCTTTTTGCGTATGGATACCGGGTTTCGGAGGCATTTCAACTCTTCCCTCACCTTTTTCCTTAAACATACTTTCCAATGAATTAATAATTTCTTTCATTGGTAATTTTACAGCTTCAACATCTTTTCTGCTTAAATATAGAACCTTACTTAATTCCATATTCATTCTCCCAATATATTTTTAACTCGATTATTTATTTTTGCACAACAAGTATATTTTAATAATACTTTACTCATTTCTTAAGGGTAATTCAACCGCCTTATTCAGTTCGGATGATTTGTAAATGGCAAGAATTAACTCCAAAGCTTTACGTGCTTCGGTTCCGCTAACTTTCGGTTCACGATTTTCCTTAATTGCAGAAAGAATATCATTGTATTCCCTTACATAAGGTGAGACATCAATATTTGACGGATTTGCAGCACCTTTGGCATCAACATTTTCCTTTTGATATGATTCTTCCCCTTCAATATCAACGAGTTTTATTACTTCTCCCTCAAAAATTATTGTACCTTTTGTTCCGTGTATTTCCAACCGAGCAGGTAATCCGGGATACATTGCCGTTGAAGCTTGAATAACACCTAATGCTCCGGAGTTAAACTCAATCATTGCCATTCCAATATCTTCAACTTCAATGTTACGTGCAACAGTTTTAACTTTACTAATCACTGATTTTACCGAGCCCATAACTGATAACAACAAATCAATATAATGAACGCCTTGATTCATAAAAGCTCCACCGCCATCCATCTTTTTAGTTCCTCTCCAGCCGCCTGAACGATAATATTCTTCCGAGCGATACCATTTTATGTATGCATCTCCTTGAATAACTTTACCCAGCTTGCCGGAGTTGACAATTTCATACACTTTTAACATCGAATCGTAAAAACGCAATTGACTTATTACTCCAAGAGTAACAATATTTTTTTTACACGCTTCAATTAAAGCATCGGCTTTTTCAAGAGTAATATCAATCGGTTTTTCAACAACTACGTGCTTACCGGCATTTGCAGCTTTAATTCCCAAATCTGCATGTAAACCCGAAGGAACAACAACGGAAATCACATCAATATTCTGATCATTAATCATTTTATCATAATTAGTTGTCCAGTCAAGATTATATTTATCTCCGTATTGTTTAGCTTTTTCTTCAACTATATCACATATAGTTACCAGTTCAACTTCTTCAATTTGCTGAAGCGCTTTTATGTGAAAGGCAGAAATTACACCGGTACCTACAATTCCGAATCTTATTTTTTCATTCGACATAATACTTATATACCTTTTATTTTTTACTTAATAATTTCATAAATGAGAACACTCTAAAAAGTCTCATAATGACTTGCCAAAGGCATCCCTTCGGGAAAAGTCTGCCTGGGATAATGTGTTTTAGTTAGTTTTCCCACGACTGAAGTCGTGGATTAGTTAATAAATTACTTTTTAGAGTAAACTCAAAAATTCAATAACCAATAAGATTATTCACTCTTACTATTTCCGGTTCTAATAAATCCAATCACTCCGGATAATATCAACAATAAACCAAGTATCATATTAACATAAAACGCTGTTCCTTGAGTGACAAAAATGAGAATATTTAAGAGGAGCAAGCCAATAAAAATTGCGGAAACCGAAACGACACGAAACGGTGACATTTCCGTTGTACCGGATTCTTCACTTGTTAACGTATCACCTTCCATTTCTCCTATTGGTGTTTCTAATCGTTTCATAAATTTACTTATTCTCTGTTTTTCTTCTTCTGTTGCAGGCATTAAACTACTTGCCCAATAAATACCGATAATTGCAATTATTGCCGTCCCAAGAATCAGAAATACTTCCCTCTTAAAAGCAATAGAAGCTATATATGTTGTATCCGGTAAAACAAAAAATAAGATTAATCCAAAACCAAAACTTAAAAGAAAAGAAAATATTGCTCCATTTTTTGTAAATTTTGAAGAGAGCAAACCGAATATCATAGGGACAGCAACAGGGGCACTAAAAATCCCAAACAGCTGCATCATTCCTCTGAATAACCCTTCACCACCAAGGTTAAGCATAAAAAAGGCTAAACCCAAACTGAGCACTCCAACAATTATGGTCGTAATTCTTCCTACAAAAACCAGTTCTTTTTGAGAGGCATTTTTTCTAATTAATCTTAAGTAAACATCATTAGTTAATACATTTGCAGCTACATTGTAATCACTACTGAGCATTGACATTGTTGCGGCAAACATAGCTGCGATAATTAAACCTATTAAACCGGTTGGAAGTAATTTAACCGTGATAAGTGCATAAATCATTCCGTCTTGCTGGGAAGACAAAGTTAAAAAGTTGGGAGCTAAAAATGCAGGTAACATCATCAATGGTGCTCCTATAAGAAAAAGGGTGATTACAAACCAACCTAGTTTCCTAGTCTCTTTTTCATTTGGTACGGAATAGAAACGCTGTATTAACGACCAGTTTACACTATTAGCAGTTAAAACACCGAAAATTAAACTAACAACAAAATAGAACCAACTATATTCCGGTGGATGAAAAATACTAAAATGATCGGAAGGGATATTTGAAAAAGCGTTTAATAATCCGCCTGACTCTTGAATACTTAAAGGGACCAATATTACAACGGCAACAGCTAATACAATAAATTGAACAAAATCTGTTACTGCTACAGCCCAAAGACCGCCCAGCATTGTGTAAGTAAGCATAATTAAGCCTGACCAAAGTACCGTTTGCTGCAAATCGAAACCTAATCCGGCAGAAACGAAAAGACCTATTGCAACTAATTTCATTGAATCATCAATTATTCTTAACGGGATACCCTGCCATGCAACTATTTGCCTAAACAAAGGGGAAAATCTTGTTTCAAGATATTCAATAGGACTATTGATTCGAGCACGTCTCCATTTTTCCGCCATAAAATACATACTAAAAACAACACCGACAGTCATATCCATCATAAGCGTTACACCGTATAAACCATATTTATACGTAACCGCTGAGAAAGATACAAATGCGAATACACTAAAACTGCTCATATAGTAAGATGCACCACTTAACCACCAAGGGAGACGATTACCTCCACTGAAATAGTCCTTCATCCCTTTCATGTAGCGGTAAAAATAGACACCAATACCAAGCATAAGAAGAAAGTAACCAACCAGTACAATGTAATCAGCTGTGCCTAAACTTCCATGTGCAATGTTTTCCATAAATTTCCTATTATTAAATCCCGATAAATCAGGATATAATATTCAGTATTTAAAACAAGGTTTAATAATCGTCCATACTTCCGAATGCACTGCTGTATGCACCGATACGATTATCTTTCGATTTATCATCATCAGCCAAAAGAATTTCGTAGTTTGAAGCTACCTTTTTATAAGCGGCAATATGTTTATCTATTTCTTCTTTCCAGAAATGCTTAAACCAAGGCACTTCAAAAGCTCGCGGGTTAATACTTTCTGAAACAGGTAAAGATTGCTTAAGAATTGCTTCCGGGTTATCTCCTTTATAATTTGCAATTCTTGTCGGTTTACCATGTCCGTAAACATCCATCTCTGTTAATAAGG
>JANTGP010000178.1 GCA_024762835.1 Bacteroidota bacterium | reverse complement strand
ACATCTACACCAGTGAGCCTTAGCAGCCTCTGCTTTGTAGTTTCCTTTTCTTTTGGTTTTTCAGCTTTTAGCTCGGTGATATCCGGTTTTTGTTCAACAAAGTGCATATTTCAGAGCGGGGTTGGTGCGGCTAGCAACAGCGGCTCTCGCGTCAACGTTCCGTCCTACCGGACAGGAACGATGCCCCGAAATCCGCTCCGCAACATGCACCAACCGTTGTGTGGCATGCATCTAAAAGTCAACTAATATCAAATTCAGAAAATAAATAAAATAATGAAATAGAACAGATATCATTAAGGTCAAAGGCTCTTGTCAAATACAATTCTTTTTGCTAACTTGAGAAACAAAATGTTACTCATTAATAATTTATGATATGTTTTATAAAGCATTATTTATAATAAAAATAGAATTTTTGCTTTTACTACTAAGCATGTTTAATCTTGTCTCCTTTAGTCAGGATGCAAATTTTATCTGGGATTATCCCGTCAAGCCGGGAATGGAACAATGGAAAATAGTTAAAGAAGAAGAAAAATTTGATGTTTGCCAGGTTCCGGAAAATATACTAAAAGATATCCCGACAAAAGAGTTAATTGAACTTTGTATAAGGTTTCCTCTTTTTCATAGGGTTATATTATTTGATGATTTGATTACGGGGTACAATCAAATAAGAGGAAAATTTAATGGGTTTCGCGAACTTTCAAAACGTAAAGACCTTGATAAAGAAATGATCAGATTATATTATGATCTTAACATAAATAATAAGATAGCGACATTTACTGACAAAGAAATACGAAAGATAGTAGCTAAAGCCTGGAGAATGGAAGTTCTTATTTCTTGTGAAGTGATGAGTCAAAGTATTGATACAAATCTTGTAAACGAATTTCTTTTGGAGAGTTATAAAAAGTACACTGTAAAAAAGAACCATCCTGACATTTTTTCTTCTTTTAGTTATCAATTACCGTTATATATAATGACCAAGTCTCTTGCGATCAATTATGGAGGCACCTTTGATTCATTATTAATAGCTGACCCACAGCTAGATTATTTTATGCGATCGTGTAATTTACCATCACTTCACTTGGAAGGGGAGATTGTTCAAATGGCCTATCAATATATGAATCAAATGAAAAAGTTACCCTAACCGCAATGAAAAGACATCTATTATATGGCATAAGTATATGTGTTAGCGTAATCCTTATACATATGCAATGTACAAAAGAACATGTCCGTGTCGATGAGCCACCGTATGATAACGCCTATTGTGATTCTCTTGAAGCAGCCGGGATTATCGACGATTACACCTTTCCCATTTTACCAGGCACACCTGAATGGGAGCAACTAAACAATGAACAGAGAGATTCTGTATTGCAAATTCCTGAAGTCACTCTTAAACAGATGTGTACACATGGTTTAGTTGAAACTTGTTTTAATTGGCCATTTCTTTGGCATTGTATGATTTACGAACATTTTGTTTCTTGGTGGTATTATATTGATAATTCATTTAATGGAATTCCTGCCCTGTCAGAAAGGTCTGATGCGCCTGAAAAAATGCTTAAGAGATATTTAGAGTATGATAAATATCCATACTCTGACACAATTACCAGCTTTAATACAAAGAAAGACATTGCTGCCAAACTAACTTTCATGGAATTATTTCTTTCGAGAGAAAATATTTTGAAAAAATTGTCAAATAAAGACAAAGTTTCTTTGGGCATAAAGGCGAAAGATCTTTGGTATACAAAAAACGATTATGATACAATTGAATTTAGCATTTCACCAGCATACAGTTGTTTTTTGCTTGGCAGAATGATGTATATTGATAAATATGAACCGCTAATTAAAGAAATGTCTTTAAATAATGATCTAAATGATTTTATTAATATTGGCAGTTATGTTTTTTATTATGATAATTCTTATGAATTTATTATAAACAATATCGATTTATATTTAAGTCAATTAAATTAATAAATAATCATCACAAAAATGAAAGATAAAATATTATTCATTGTAATTCTGTTTTTTATTTCCTCTAAATTGGTTAACAGCCAACCCTTACCAAACAAAGATACAACTATCTTAACACCAAGAAATAGTACTGTAAATGCGAAATTCTTTCTAGGAGATGATTATACTACTTTTGAAGCTGACTCAATTGATAAGCTATATTTAGCAGATTATCCAGGCTCAATACTAATTGAAAGTTCATCAAAAAAATATAATTGTCATGGATATGCCTGGGCATTAACTGAAAATGATATACCTGTTTGGATAGACGGCTATAATGACTTATCTCCTTATTGGTCTGATAATAGTTATATAAATGTTAATAATATACAAAATTCAACAAAAATTGCATTTCAAGTTTGGCAACAACCAGGTAAAATAGATCATTCTGCCGTTCCGACAAGTGACCCAGATACAATAATTTCAAAATGGGCAAATGGCCCTTTAATGAAACATCATATTAATAATAGTCCATGGTCTGCATCTGGGTATACATTAGTTTATTACAAATTAAATTTAGACAATATTTCCGGAACTGCGCTTATCTGTGGCCCTTCTAACTATACGATTCCTTATTTGACACCTACAACCTTCATCACATGGTCAGCAAGCGACGTGATAGATATAGAATGGTCCGGTTCTGGTCACACTGCTTCTGCCCAGCCTTATTCGTCAACAGTTTTCGGCTACAACAAATATATCACAGCTCATGTTAAAACTAAATATATTGGATTAGACGAGGGTGAGGATATTGTTATTGACCTTGACGATCGTACAAAGCAAAATATACATGTTAGTAACATTCCCTCGAATGTTCAGATTCATGTGCCTGTTGAACCCATTTACGGTGAAACAGATGCAATGGTTTGGGCTAGCAGTGACCCAGGGGATGAAACTTATACATGGCAAATTGTAGGAGGCACTATAGTTTCACAAAACGGAGATGAAATCATTGTAAATGCGGACTGTCCTTCACGTAGAGGGTTAACATTGAGAGTAAAGGCAATTAATGATTGTGGTGAGTCAGATTATATTTCCCGTAATGTTGCAGTGGACTGTAGCGGAGGAATCAACCCCCTCTCTATTTCTCCAAATCCAGCAGACACCCATGTAACTTTAACAATTGATTTAAAACAGGAAAGTCCCGGAAACGAACAAGAAGGAGTGTATATTATAAAGATTTATAATAATACTAATCTTTGTATTCTTGATCAAAAGATCACTACCACAGAATTTTCACTCAATACTCAAAATTTTACTGAAGGAATTTACTATGTACATTTAATCATGAACAACAAAAAATATATCCGTATGTTAACTATAATTCATTAGAAAGAGTTTCAATATATCAAACATTTTAGCTTTACACTGATAGTATTAACTAAATTGAAAGTAGCATTTTTTTTGACTTACTATTTTGTTAGCACGCCCCACAACATCGCATATGGTGCATAGCTACTTTTCGGCTTTTTCAGAGAAAAATATTATCCGAATTTTCGTATATTAGTCATCATAAAAACCAAAGGGAAGGTATACCGCTACGCACCATATGCCTGACCGTTACCGCCAAGTGTAAAAAAGACATAAAAATAGGACAATTTGCTACTTTTAGAGAAAAATCAAAAACCAATGACAAGCCAACACACATTGCACACATTGGCAAGCCACACAAGCCGACACTCAGGCCAAAGCTTGCCAAAGAGTGCAACTTTCGCCAACACACGGATTTCAAATAATTACCAGAATTACTCTATACTGGCATATTTTTGATTTCTAAAATTAACCAGATTATTGTATATTTGGCAAAAATTGGATTTTAAATATGCCAAAAATTATAGAAAATAGATTGATAGAAGAATTTAAAGACAGAGAGTCATTTTCCAGAGATGAACTTTTTGAATTCTTTAAATATTTTGAACCTGACCTAAAGGAGGGAACTTTTGGGTGGAGGATTTATGACTTGAAAAACAAAAATATAATTAAACCATTAATGCGTGGTTTATATACTATTTCATACAAGCCAAAATACAAGCCAGATGTTTCACAAGATTTAATAAAACTCGCTAAGAAAATCAATGATAGATTCGAAGATGTAAAATATTGCATTTGGGAAACTAATTGGTTAAATGAATTTTCTCAACATCAAGCTAGCAAAAAGATTTTTATAATTGAAACAGACAAAGACTTTTTAGATTCCTTTTTCTACGAGCTAAAAGAAACGTATAAAGCGGAAGTCTTCCTGACACCAGATAAAAAAGCTATTAATTTTTATGTGGCAGAAAGCCTACAACCTATTGTGATTAAAAAACTGATAACCCGTTCTCCTATTAGTAAACGAACAGAAAAGAAAATAAAATTTCATACACCTTTCTTGGAAAAAATATTAGTTGATATTTTTTCAGAGGATAAACTTTTTTATTACTCGCAGGGCTCAGAATTGGTTCACATTTTTGAAAATGCATTAAAGAGTTATGACATTAATTTTACAAAACTTTTTAGTTATGCAAAGAGACGAGAAAGAGACAATGATATCAAATTGTTTTTAAGTAATAACATGAATTATTTAGTAAAAGATATTATAGATGTTTAAAGAGGAATGTTTTACGGAAGAATGGCTACAATCCTTTAAACGACAGACTGCATACAGAAGAATTGATGTAATCATTTTAGAAAAAATGATTTATGCATTGCATCTATTGGAACAACTCCAGCAAAATGGATTGAAATTCACTTTTAAAGGTGGTACCAGTCTGGTTTTACTTTTAGAGGAAGGAAATCGGTTTTCTATTGACATTGATATCATTTCAAATACCCAAAAAGAAGAACTTGAAGCCATATTGACAACAGTAATTAGCTCATCAAGGTTTACCGGTTTTGAACTTAATGAACACAGAAGTTACAAACCGGGAGTTCCAAAAGCACATTATACATTTGCTTATGAATCTTCAATAAAAGGAGCGTATGCCGGTACCGTACTTTTAGATATTCTTATTGAAGATTCTCCCTACCCTGAAGTAGCAGAAAAAGAGATAAAAGCCAAGTGGATTGAAACCGAAGATAAAACCATGGTTACGGTACCAACAATTGATGCAATTACAGGTGATAAGTTAACTGCATTTGCCCCAAATACAATTGGTATTCCTTACGAAAAAGGTGGTCAATCTACTACAATGGAAATTTGCAAGCAACTTTATGATTTAAGTAAACTGTTTGAGAAAATATCTTCTTTTGAGGTAGTTGCAAAAAGTTTTCAACTCTTTGCAAAACATGAAATTGAATACAGAAAGGAAACACACCCAAATTTAACACCTGAGCAAGTTCTTCAAGACACTATTGATACTTGTTTAATTATCACAAAAAGGGGAAGAGGGACAGCAGAAGAGAAAGCAAAGTTTGCACTATTACAAAAAGGAATTATTGCCTTCGGCACTGGATATTTAATGTCTGGAAATTTTAGAATTGATGATGCGGTACCGGCATCTGCTCGGATAGCCTATTTGGCAGCCAAAATACTGGTGAATGACATGAGTCCTTTAGCTTATTACGAAGGACAAGATATAAAAGATTTAAATATTAAAAATCCAGATTGGAATTTTTTGAACCGATTGAAACGGCAACCGGATAAATCTTCATTTTATTACTGGTACCAAACAGTTGAATTATTAAAGGAATAGCATGATAGCCCACGCTTCGCAGTCATACACATTGCCAAGTCGCTCAAAAACCAGCGTAAGACCAAAACTTGTCAAAGAGTATGCCTGCCCAAACGCAAGGGAGGCAGAGAAACGGAAACAAATTGAGAATAAAATGACTGAAAATAAACACCAGGCGGTAACCGTATAAAAATAATTGCTTGGTTCTAGCCTACTCGGAAAATCCTGTGGATTTTCCTCTGGTTCGTTCCATTTTTAGTAAGTTAGTTGCTGGCACACGCAACTATCCTTACACAAACCGTGCGGCACTCAAAGACAGAACGATACGATGAGAATTAGCGAAACTTGCGAAAAATGATAGTTTTGCTAATTTATATTGTATATTTGCACTATGATAGAAAAAAAGATTAGAAGAAAATATTATCTTGATAAGTTATTGTCCTATAAAGACAAGGATATAATAAAGGTTGTAACAGGTCTGCGTCGTTCCGGTAAATCTACTCTATTGCAAATATTCAGAGATGATTTATCAAAAGAAAAAGTGTCAGATAAGCAAATACAATTTTATAATTTTGAATTACCTGAGAATTTTCTTAACAAATCTTGGGATAAACTCTATTTTGAAATAAAAGAAAAACTACAAACGGAGAAAATGAATTACATCTTTCTTGATGAAATTCAGAATATTGCTGATTTTGAAAAATTGGTTGACGGACTTTACGCCACAGAAAACACGGATATTTATATTACAGGTTCTAATGCAAACTTATTATCAAGTGAGTTAGCAACTTTATTAAGCGGAAGATATATTGAAATTTCAATATTGCCTT
>JANTGP010000177.1 GCA_024762835.1 Bacteroidota bacterium | reverse complement strand
GGTAAATGGGTGAAAAAATAATGGTTAATGATTAATGGTTAATGGTTAATTCATTTCTTGATTCTTAAAGATTACAAAACAAAGTATCAGAATTCGGGTGGTTCATTACAAAAGAAAGCAGTTTTATATTACAATTTCAAGGAATAATTCCAAAGTATTTATAAGCCTAAGCTATCCACAAGCAGAATTGTAATCCGGTATCTTTTCCAGAAATATGTAGTTGCTGTTTTCTTTATCGAGGATACAGCAATAATGCTTTAGCCCGTTTGTGACAATCAGATATTTTACATCTAATTTCATATTATAACTTGCAATCTGGTCGAATACGGCTTGATTTAGATTTACTGTTGTTGCCTTACATTCAACAATAACAACAGCTTCACCATTCCTGTTAAAGGCTACAATATCAGATCTCTTTGACAAGTTATTTAAGCTCATCGAATACTCGGTAACAATTAAATTAGGTGGATAATTAAGTTCGTTAACCAAATAATGAGCGAACTGTTGGCGAACCCATTCTTCAGGAGTAAGGCTAACATATTTCTTTCTAAATATATCTAAAGCAAATAATTTATCACCTTCTTTTTTTACTTTGATTTTATATTCCGGTAGATTTAATTTTTGCATGATAAGAATACTTATTGATGGATATTAAGCTGTAGTTTGAATTGCTTCTACCGGATTTAATCTCGAAGCAAACCAAGCCGGAACAAAACCTGCAACAATTCCTATTACAACCGAAATAGTCAAACCTCTTAAAATATTTAAAAATGTTAACGTAAACTCCATATCTACTTGGTTATTTGCAACTGCCAGACCTATTACAATAAGCAAGAGTCCCAAACTCCCTCCAATAAGAGCAAGGATAATAGATTCATAAAGAAACTGTGCCAAGATGAAATAATTCTTAGCACCCAAAGCTTTTTGTATTCCTATTATATTTGTTCTTTCGCGTACGGAAACAAACATGATATTTGCAATACCAAATGCACCAACCAAAATAGAAAAGCCACCGATTATCCAGCCTGCAATATTAATAACGGCAAAAACACTTTCAAACTGTGTAATTATCATACTTGCTCTGTTCAAAGCAAAATTATTATCAGCCATTGGTTTCAGTTTTCTGATTGAACGCATTACACCGGTTAATTCATCAATTAGCTCTTTTATGCTAACATTTTCTTTGGCTTTTGCCATTATAAACGGATTCATTCTCTGACTTCGGATATCAAAAATATTTCTGGCATAATTTACCGGAATAACAATATTTTTATCAATCGTTTCGCCAATACCGGTTCCTTCTTTTTTAAATACACCAATAACTCTTAGCTTATTTCCCTTTATCTTTATTGTTTTATTAATAGGATTAACATCATCGAAAAGGTTTTTCGCAATATCGCTACCAATAACAGCAATATTTTTACCCATACTTGATTCTATACTTGAAATGTAGCGACCTTGCTCAATCTCAAAAGCCCTTATATCATCAAATCCGTCAGACACACACATTATATTTACCCCTTCTCCCGAATTATCAAGAAATTGAACAGTTTGATTAGTGCTTGCAATAAAGGCTGCTGATTCAAGCTTTTTGCTTCGTTTTATAACTTGGTCAAGCTCTTTTAAATTAGGCACAGGTCTGTTGATGTATTTCCACCAAGGATATGCATGACCAAACTCCCATGGCCATTTCTGTATATAAACCACATTATCACCCAGTGATTCAATACTGTTGCGTATGCTATATTCAAGTGAATCGATTACCGTAAAGACCGAAATTATTGCAAAAATACCAATTGTTATTCCAAGTAAAGAAAGGAAAGTACGCAGCTTGTTTACAATTAATGAGTTGAAGGCAAATAAAAAACCTTCTCTTAAGAGGCGTAATAGAATCATTATGAATTTTAATATTAATTTATTTAATAAAGTTGTTAACGAATAATATTCAAATATATTAATGATTTAGCTAAAATATTATTTAACTGTCATCATCTTAACAAGTTTTTGCTTTTCTGATATTAGTGAATAATAATAAATCCCCGAACTTAAATTATATTCAGACAGACTAAATGATAAAATATGTTTACCCATGTAATAAGTCTTATTATTAATTAACAGGGCTACTTTTCTGCCATAAACATCATATACACTTAAGCTTATTGCAGACTGTGTAGGCAACTTGAACCTGAAATATGTCTTGTCATCAAAAGGATTCGGATAATTCTGTTCTAAGCTAAAAGATAGCTGCTCCTCCTCCTCAACACCAAGCATGGACGTATTAATAATAGCTGTCCAAACGCTAAGAGTACCATTATTTAATCTTGTCCAGATAGGGCGTATAACATTATTATGAGCAGTAATATTTGTATAATCTCCAAAAAAGACACTTGAAACAGGCAGAAATGGCGATTCACTTACTTTAAAGTTTGTAAAAGCATTTCCTCCATCTTCAGAAAGTGCACAATACACATCTGTTTGCTCATCGCTATAATTTCTTCTATCATAAAACACAAACCAAAGAAATCCTGTAGTCTGATCAATTGCCATCCATGTAAAAAACTGATGTTTCCCGGGTGCATCGTCATTTACACGTGCAGGTACCGACCATGTATCACCTCCATCAGTAGATTTAACCAACCAAACATCAGTATCGTCTGTTCCGTTTCTCTGGTCTGTCCAGTTAATATAAATCGTTCCATTATTTATACCACCGCTTGTATCGCATAGAGTCACAGGCAATCCATTACTTCTGGTTATTCCGGGAACAGAATAATCCCAACCACCCGGTACTGAACTAACAAATATATCATCATTCAACCAAGTATTTCCCTCATCTGTTGAACGGTCAAACATTATCCCGTTGGCACCAACCCATGCAACATAAATTTCGCCATTTGGTCCCACCGCAGGAACAGCACCTTCGTCAGTATTATCACTATCGATACAATCACCTGCAAGTTTACTAATCCTAAGCGACTGACTCCAAGTTTGTCCTGCGTCAGTCGATTTTGAAAACATTATTACACTGCTATCCAAAGGTGATGAACTTCCGTAAGTATCAAACTGAGTCCAAGTAGCATAAATGTTATTATTAGCTCTGTCGATACTCACCCATTCTTTGTCTTGAGCCTTTGTTCCGTTTAAACCAAAGAATCCGGAACCTGCCCATGTAGCACCGGCATCAACTGATTTCTCACAAACAATACGGTCAATAAATACTCCATTGTAATATGCAAGATGAAAAAAGTAAAAATCGCCGGCAGTATCAACTGCTACACAAGGGTCGCCCCAAACAACATACTGCGACGACATTGTACCCGACGACCAGCTTAAACCTGCATCAGAAGAATAATAATAATGATTTAAGTTTGCACCGGCAATCATCTCGTTAGTATTATTAGGATTTACAACAATTGTAGGTTCTTCGGGCGATCCCGAATTACCAATTAACACATTTGCGTGCTGAGCAAGTGATTTAAGGCTTATAAAAATCAATAAAACAAGAATATAATTCTTCATTGGCATGGTTGTCTTTTTGAATTTTATAAAAATAGATATTTTATATTTAACAGCCAATGATTTGAATAATTTAGAAAAAGCTTAATTTTTAGGACCCTACATCAGTCACTTTAAGAAATATTAACTAATCAAAATAATTTTAGTATTGTCTTTTTTAATAATATTGCAAACTATTAAATAAGGTAATTAATCGTTTAGGTTATAAGCTATGGCATTAAGTCTTGCAGGAATAATAATTCTAAGTTTGTTTATCAATTTTTTGTTTGAACGTATAAAGGTTCCTGCCCTTATCGGAATGCTTTTACTTGGTGTTATTTTGGGTCCTTATGTTCTTAATTTACTGTCGCCTGACATATTAACTATAAGTAGCGACCTTAGAAATATTGCCCTCATAGTAATACTTTTACGAGCAGGTTTTGAATTAAATAAAGACACACTAAACAGAGTTGGGAAAAGTGTTATTTTACTTTCATTCATTCCTGCTATTTTTGAAGGTGTTGCCATAACTTTGCTTGGTCCTCATTTTTTACCACTTAATTATCTCGAATCAGCAATACTGGGAGCAATCCTCTCTGCAGTTTCGCCAGCTGTTGTTGTTCCTTTAATGATTGGTTTTATTGAGAAAAAGAAAGGAACAAAAAAAGGAATTCCCTCTTTGGTCTTGGCGGCTTCATCAATTGATGATGTTTTTGTAATTGTAATTTACAGCGTCTTAATAGGTATCTATCTTGGTCATCAAGTTAATATTGCATGGGAAATAGCTTCAATACCCATTTCGATAGTAATTGGTATTGCATTAGGATTAGCCATTGGTTGGATACTTTACAAATTATTTGAGAAGTATAATTTACGGGCAACCAAGAGGCTGCTCATTATTCTGGCCATATCAATTATTCTTGTTCGCCTCGAATTATACACTAAAGACATGGTTCCATTTGCATCTCTTTTATCAATAATGGCAATTGGTTTTATTATTCTTGAGAAGAGAGAAAAATTTGCTCATGAACTATCTTCAAAACTTAGTAAGCTGTGGATTTTTGCAGAAATACTTCTTTTTGTTCTTGTAGGTTCGCAAGTAAATATTAATGTTGCCATAGATGCAGGATTGCCGGCAGTTGCTTTAATTGCACTTGCTTTAATTGCACGAAGTATTGGCTCGTACATTAGTCTTTTTGGTTCGAACCTGAATTTCAAAGAAAAACTATTTGTTGTTATTTCATATATTCCAAAAGCTACCGTACAAGCTGCAATCGGTGGAGCGCCTTTAATTGCGATGAAACTTGCAGGTATTAGCACTGCTCCCGGCGAAATGATTCTGGCAGTAGCTGTTTTAAGTATTATTCTTACTGCTCCTATTGGAGCCTTTGCAATTATGTTTTCCGGAAACAGGTTTCTTACAGATGATAACAAAGCAGCTATTGAGAAAATAAAATCTGCTTAAGGAGGTCTCTTATTCTTTCTTGCTTCTATTTATCTTTTTAAAGAATTATCTTTTTCAGACCCAAAAATCTTTTTAGCAAAATGCTACATCTCAAAAACATCAGATAGTGTAATTCAAAAAAAATACTTTTACTTTGCAACAAGAATAATTAAAGTCATAAGGCGTTTATGAACTAATTATCGTACACTAAAAATAGTAATGTGCTATTAAAGAAACTTGACATATATATTATTAAGAAATTTCTTGGGACTTTCTTTTTTGCCATCATACTGATAATATCTATTGCAGTTATTTTTGATATAACAGAACGCATTGATGATTTTATTGAGAAAGAAGCACCTCTTTCAGAAATCATTTTTGATTATTATATGAATTTCATCCCGTATTTTGCAAATCTGTTTTCAGCATTATTTGTTTTTATTGCAGTAATCTTCTTTACATCAAAGATGGCTTCAGGCACAGAAATAATTGCTATTCTTTCAAGCGGTATCAGTTTTAAACGATTTATGAGACCTTATTTTATTTCTGCTGTTATTATTGCTGTATTCTCGTTTGTTTTAAACAGTTACATTATTCCGCCTGCAAATAAGGTCAGACTTGCATTTACAGAAAAATACATAAAAAATCCGTATAGAAATTACGATCATAACATTCATCAACAGATAGATAAAGACATTTATATTTACATGGAGAGTTATAATGTCGCAAACATGGTCGGCTATAAATTTTCCATTGAGAAGTTTAAGGATGGAGAAATCGTATCGAAATTAAATTCCGATTATATAAAATGGAATAAGGAAAAAGGGAAATGGGTAATACATAATTACACTATCAGAAATGTTGATGGTTTGAATGAAGAATTTGTAAAAGGCAGCCGGATAGATACGGTATTAAATATTAAGCCGGAAGATTTCAGCACTCGAAATAATATTGTCGAAACGATGAATAGATCAGAACTGCAAGATTTTATCGATAAACAAGAAATGAGAGGTGTACAGAATATTAATGCTTTTTTGATTGAAAAGTATAAAAGACTTGCCTTCCCCTTTTCAACTTTTATTCTTACGCTGATTGGTGTCTCCCTGTCGTCGCGAAAAACAAAAGCAGGAATTGGTCTTCACATTGGACTGGGATTGCTTATTAGTTTTTCATACATATTATTTATGCAAATATCATCACAATTTGCAATAAATGGGAATTTCAATCCACTTTTGGCAGTCTGGATTCCAAATATTATTTTCAGCGTGATAGCAATATTTCTTTACAAACTTGCACCCAAATAATGCCTGATAATAAACCTTAACTTATTTATCAGATGTCGGTTCTGATATGAACCTGTACGACCGATAGGGAGTATGGCTTCATATCTATTGTTATCTTTTCGGCTTATTTATTCATTTTTGATTGAAGAACAAGGAACAGCGATTAAAGATTCTTGACCTGCCCTTTCAGGGCGGTCATTCATTTTTGTTTTTCGACCCAAGGCGTTGCCTTTGGGATGAAATCAGTTGCCCTTTCAGGGCGGTTTCTTTATGAT
>JANTGP010000176.1 GCA_024762835.1 Bacteroidota bacterium | reverse complement strand
TGCTGTTGACCCATTGGCTAATGGCGTTGCTCTTAACCAATATTTCAACCACTTAGGTTACTTACGTAAGACTAGTGCTCCTGTTGCTGATGTTATGGCACCAATTGTTAGTTCAGTTGTTCTTGTTAAAGATTATCTTGGATTAGTTTACTGGCCATCTCTTAATGTTAACCAAATTGGTGATATGCATCCCGGTCTTGGATATAAGATTAACATGAGTGCTGCTGCTACTTTGACATATCCTGCAAATGCTATGAACTTTGCTAAGTCAAATGTTTATAACGAAACACCTGTATATTATGAAGTACCTCAACGTAGTGGTGCAGATATGACAATAGGTATTCCTCTATCATCATGGAATGTTGTTCCTGAGATTGGTGATGAGATTGCAGTATTTGATGCTCAGGGTAATATTGTCGGATCATCTGTATTTACTGGTAGTAATGTTGCTATGAGTATCTGGGGTGCTGACCAGCAAGCAGGATATAAGAATGGTATGAGTAATAAGGAATCTCTAACATTACAATTATGGCACAGATCAATTAATGATGTTGAAGAAGTTGTTATTAATAACTGGTTAGAGGGTGATGGCTTATTCCATGCTAATACTTATGCTATTGTTGGAAAGATAGGCTTAGAAAGTGATATGGTTGAAATGAGTTTAAGTAACTATCCTAACCCATTTGCTGATAATACAACTGTTGAATTCACTCTTCCTGAGGAAGGTGATGTTCAGATTGCTTTATTTAATGTTCTTGGTGAGAAACTTACTATTATTTCTAATGGTACTTATCCTGCCGGAAAACAATCAGTACAGTTTGATGCTAAAGCAATTGCTCCTGGAAATTACTTCATTAAACTTGAAAGTAATTCTAAGAACGTAACAATACCTGTTCAGATTATTAAGTAATAAACACTGACCTACAAATTGTAGGGTGATATTATAAGAAAAAGCCTTCTCCTTCTTGGAGAGGGCTTTTTTTGTTACCTTAATAATCACTCAGTATTATACTGATTAGTAAATGAACCCGATGGCTATTGGGTTTGAAATACAATTGAATTACTTCTCAACTGAAGAAAGCTAAATTTTAAACAAATACCACAGATTCACAGATAGGAGAATAGTATTTTTTACAGAAAAACAAGCTTCGCTTGTTTAAACTGTGGATATTGAGAAGATTAAAACATTATTATTAAACGGTATTAGTCTGAGTATCTGTTGAGTTTATGGTATTTATTGCTAATGAGTAGGAGCAATCTATATGTCTTAGTATAAAACTCCCAAAATTCTATTCAGCTTTATAATGGACATCAGTTATTGAAAAAGTCTAATCTATCAGGAATATTACTTATTCAGATTAGTTATTGCTCATTTGGTTTATACGTAAATTGCCTGACTTACTAATTTTGGCTTAGTTCATTTTATTACAGCTTTTTGTATGCTGCAGTAAATCGAATTTTGGCTGAAAGTCAAATAAACCTTAGCACAGGGCAATGCCCTGTGTGCTTCTTAAAACATTGTTGTTTTTACTACGAAGAACTTAGCCCTAATTTTTAGCTTAAAGATATTTTTGTGTAATATATCTGACAGGATACCATGCTGCGAGAAATCCAATTGAGATAACAGATAGGAAAATAAAGAATAAGTCGGAGATGTAAATTTTTACCGGATAGCTATCTACAATAAAACTACCGTCACCTTGAAGTGCTATTAAGCCATAC
The DNA here is from genome assembly GCA_024762835.1 of Bacteroidota bacterium. Classification (GTDB taxonomy): domain Bacteria; phylum Bacteroidota; class Bacteroidia; order Bacteroidales; family M50B96; genus JANTGP01. The sequence goes on along the minus strand of JANTGP010000176.1, from coordinate 4,805 downwards.
TTTTGTTGTAAAATGCAGAAAACTATTCCAAGGAAGATACCAAGGATTGCTCCTGTTACAGAGATTAACCAGCCTTCTATAAGAAATATCTTTCTGATAACCGGAAAGCTTGCTCCCATGCTAAGCAGTGTTTCAATGTCTTTTTTCTTATCAATAATTAACATTGTTAAAGAGCCTATTACATTAAAAGATGCTATGAAGATTATGAATAAAAGAATTAGAAAACCGATAAGTTTCTCAGACTTTATTGTTTTATACATTATCTCTTGTTGCTGGAAACGATTTTTAACATCGAATTTGTTGCCTAAGATTGATTTTATTTCTGTTTGTAATTTATCTGTATTCGCGTTTGGCTTTGTTCCAATCTCAAAAGATGTTATGTTCTTAGAGTAATCGAATAAGTCTCTTGCAAATTCGATAGGAACAATTAAATAGCGGGAATCAATCTCTTGTTGTATTGAGAAAATACCCGAGGGATATATTATTTTACGTTTTGTGGCATTCTGTAAATTTATATTCTTATTGCCGGTATTTTTTGGCACATAAATGATTATCGGTTCAATAAAGTTTAAGCCAATTGATAAAGCCGATGCGATACCGTAACCTGTAACTGCAAACATTTCCTTTCCTTGCTTCAGAACGAATTTACCGTCAATCATCATTGTATCAATACCTGTCATTGATGCAAAACTGTTGCTTACTCCTTTTATAGTGGCAACAAACTCTTTATCACCGTATCTCAGTAGTGCATTTTCTTCAATAACCTCAGAAAAGATGGCTATACCATCTAGATTCTTTATTTTATTAAATTGTTGGGAATTGGGGTTAAAGCTTTTGCCTTCATTAAGTGTAATCTTAATATCAGGGTCAAATGAGCTGAATAAAGATTTAATAAGACCATCTAAACCATTAAACACTGATAGAATAACAACTAATGCTAGAGTACTGATAGTAACGCCAAAAACAGAAATGCCGGAAATAATATTTATTACATTAGTAGATTTCTTTGAAAAAAGATATCTGCGGGCAATATAGAATGGAAATATCGGCAATCTGGTTTATGATAAGTTATAATTTAAGCATATTATTTATAGGCTCTAACAATTAATCCTGTACCCGTTTCATTTTTGCGATTTAAATCCATATGATTTAGAATATAAGCAATTGGATAAGTAAAAATGTAATAGAACGGAAGAATAATAAAGAAAAGTTTTGTTTTATTAAGCATAGTAATCGGATATTTCATAGAGATTCTCCATGAGATTTTTCCGTATTTCCCATAAACGTAATATACTTCAATATTTTTAAAACCGGTTGATTTTAGTTTTTCTTCAATATCACTAATATTATAACCGTCTCTAACATGTTCATCAATAAATCCGTGAGCATCTTCATGGTCATGATCATGGTCGTGATGAGTATCAGATCCTCCCTGGTCAGATGGTGTGGAAATAAGCAGCATTCCGCCTTCCTTTAAGCTCTCATGAAAATTTTTAAATACCTGAACATCATCTTCAATATGCTCCATTACATCAACAGAGATAATTAAGTCATAACTAACCGGACTTTTAAACTTCTGTAAATCTGCTTCTTGGAACGAAATCCTGTTAGATTCATTTATTTTGGAAAAGAAGTTATTACAGTCGGCAATTTGCTCTGTTTTTACATCAACTCCTGTAATTTTCCATTTTGGGTTGAGCTTTGATATTGTGTAAACGTATTGACCAAAGCCTGCACCTGCATCAAGTATTGAAATATCCTGAGCTTTATCTTTTGCCCAAAACTTTAGTTCTTTTTTTACATGCCATGCTCTAAGTAATAAGAGGTCGAGTAAATTGTAAAAAAGCTTGCGTAAAGCAGGTGTACTGTTAAAAACTTTTCCAAGGCTTCTTTTTACGGGATCGTATTGCATAATTAATAATTTTTATTTTAATAAGTCATCTATTTTTTCAGCCAGATCAAGAGAATCGTCTAAAAAGAAGTGTAATTCGGGAACAATGCGTAATTGATGACGAATTTGTTTACCTAATAAATATCTGATACTTTTAACAGATTTGTTTAAAGTTTCAATTACTTCTTCTTTGTCTTTGGCAGGAAAAGCACTCACATATACCTTTGCAAGTCCCATGTCGGGGGTAACACGTACAACTGTAACTGTTAACATTACGCCTGCCACATAGTCGCTTCCATGAGATTGAAGCAGTTGTCCTAACTCTTTTTGTAGTAATCGTCCAACTTTATTTTGTCTTACAGTATCCATACGTAAATATTTATCCAATTCTTTTGAGGGCTCAAAGTTATAAAACTTTTACCTGTTTTCTTCTTAATGAACCTTTATGTGTTGTAATCTACGTTTATTTTTAATTCATCAGGTTTAAGACTAAAGTATATTCCTGATAAAGAAATAATTGCAGTAATGAAATAGAACATCAGACTTAGGGCAATAGAAAAGTCTGCTTGTAGTCCGAGGTATTGTGAGCCATAAAGAAAAGTTAATTCTCTGGCTCCAACACCTCCTATACTAATTGGTAAAACTGCTACTATAGAAGAGATGAGAAAAATAAACAGATAGTCCATCGTGTTATCAAAACATGATATTGATTGAAGAATAAAAAATACAGATACAAGTTGAAATAGCTGAACAAGTATTGATAAGATATTTATTTTACTAAAAATAGGGGTAAAATATGAGAAGAAGTATTTAATAACAATATAGAATGAGGCTATTATAATTGGAATGAAAATCCAAACTAATTCCTGATATGGAAATATTACAGTAATAAAATATGCAAGAACAGATATAATTAGAGTAAGTGCAATTACACCGCTTATTCTGTCAATAAATAGTGCCCAAAATATTTTCTTTAACTTTATATCAAATTTTTTATTGAGCAAGTAAATTTTATAGCCATCACCACCGATACCTCCGGGAAGGAATAGATTGTAAAACATGCCAAGCAAATAAAGTTTTAAATTAAATTTAGTAGAAATATTTATACCTATTGCTTTCAGAAATAAATTAAGCCTGAATGCTGCTATGATTTTTGAGATAATAAAAAAGGCAAGAGAAAGTAATAAGTAGGCTAAATTTGAATGAGAATAAATCCTCAGGATATCCATGAAATTTATTTTGTTAAAAACAAAATACAAAGCCGCCAAAGACACCACTATCTTTAATAAAACCTTTAAATATTTAAGATGCTTTTTATTCAAAATATCCGGTTTAGTTCTTATTGCTACTTTGCCATATCTTTCTCACCTTGTATGGGGTTTTATGTTGCGATTCATAATAGGTCCTGACTTGTAACTCGGCTAATATACCAACTGTTATTAATTGAATCCCGCCAAGTGTAAGTAACACGCCAAGAATAAGTAAAGGTTTGCCCCAAATGTCGTTGCCTAGTATCTTAAGCAGCAATAAGTAAAAGTCAATTATCATTCCTGCTAAAAACAATAAAACGCCGATATTTCCAAACAGGTGCATGGGTTTTTGCATATATCTTTTGAAAAAAAGCATTAGCAATAAGTCGCTTATTACCTTGAACGTTCTGGCAATTCCATATTTTGATACTCCATGCGTTCGGGCATGATGCTTTACATCAACTTGAGTAATTGTTGCACCTTCCTGAGCAGCCAAGACAGGAATAAATCTGTGAAGTTCACCATATAAACCAATACTTTTAGCTAGTTCCGATTTGAATATTTTTAATGTACAACCATAATCTTTCATATGTACACCGGTAGATTTTCTAATAATAAAATTAGCTATTTTACTCGGTATTTTCCTAAGAAACATCCCATCTTGCCTATTAGCACGTATACCTGCAACTAAATCCCAGTCTTCTTCCTCTGCCATTTTAAGCATCATTGGAATATCTGTGGGGTCATTCTGCAAATCACCATCAAGCAAGACAATGTATTCTGCTTTTGCTTCAGCAATACCTGCCGAAAGTGCTGAGCTTTGTCCATAATTCATATTTAGCTCAACTAATCGCAGTCTATCATCAGAGAAATTCTTTACTTCTTTCCGTGTATTGTCAGTTGATCCGTCATCAACATAAATCAGCTCAAAATCAATGCCTTTTAATGCACTAAATATTGCATCTATCATTGGTTTTACATTTTCTTCTTCGTTGTAAACACATACTATTGCTGATAGCTTTTTCATTATTTAGATGTTTGTAATTATGGTTTATAAATAATCTTGTCTTCTATTATAGAGTAGTTTTCTTTAGGTAGCTTAAAAAAATTATTATTTAACAAAGCAATATCTCTATTCAAATACCAATTGACAAATAGGAATCTTGTTGGATTGTTAATTGATTCTTTAATATTATCAAAGTTATTATAAATATAAATGGAAACACCGTTCTCTGGTCCTTCAATAGAACTATATAATAGTGTTTCTAAAGACAAGCCCCATGATATTAATAATATGTCTTTGTTAACTTTATTGCTATTTATTATTGCTTTTTTTATATTGTTATTGTTTGCATACTCAATAATCTGGTGGACATAGTTTATCCGTTTTGTGTAACGCCTGCCAACCCTAACTGTACGGTATGTACTAAATAAAACTAAAAAGGAAACTACCATAACAAGAATATTAGATTTTAGCTTATTTGAATTAAGCACTTCATTTGCAAAGGGAATCAAAATAAAAAAGTTTAAAGGCATGAAGTCTTTTTCCATCATTATATCAGAATCACCTTGCCTAAATGTTATTACACTAATAATAAAAAAACCAAGGACTGATAATATACTTATAGCTACTTTTAAATACATCTTTTTGTTTAATGCAAATC
>JANTGP010000175.1 GCA_024762835.1 Bacteroidota bacterium | reverse complement strand
ATTGATAGCCATGATACCTAATAGAGTGTATTCAGAAACTATATAAGGTTTTATAATACAAAACACCAAAGAAATCTTTAATACACTAAATACAAAAAGAAAGCCGGACAATTGCCCGGCTTTCTTTTGTTTTATTATCTAAAAATTATAATGGAATATTTCCATGTTTCTTCGGAGGATTGGTTTTGCTTTTATTTTTTGTCATATCCAAAGCCTGAATTAATTTCTTACGAGTTTGACGAGGATAAATAATTTCATCAATATAACCTAGTTCAGCAGCTTTATACGGGCTTGCAAATTTATCTTTGTAATCCTCGACAGCCTTAGTTTTTTTGTCGCCGTCCTTCTCACTCCTGAAAATAATATTTACCGCACCATCAGCACCCATTACGGCAATCTCTGCAGTTGGATATGCATAATTAATATCTGCACCAATATGCTTACTAGACATTACATCGTAAGCACCTCCATAAGCCTTTCTGGTAATAATTGTAATTTTGGGCACAGTTGCTTCGCTAAATGCATATAACAATTTAGCACCATGCTTAATAATACCACCAAACTCCTGAGTAGTTCCGGGTAAGAAACCGGGTACGTCTACGAAAGTAATTAAGGGGATACTGAAAGCATCGCAGAAACGCACAAAACGTGCTGCTTTAGTTGACGAATTAATATCTAAAACTCCTGCAAGAAAAGCAGGTTGATTTGCAACTATACCAACAGGTTGCCCGTTTAGACGTGCAAACCCTACAACCATGTTTTGTGCATAATGTGGCTGTACTTCCAGAAAGTGCTTATTATCAACTACAGGAATAATAATATCCTTAATATCGTAAGGTTTATTCGGGTCAACCGGAACAATAGTCTGAAGTTTCTCATCTTCCCTGTTAATATCATCAGTACAGGGCAAAACAGGAGGATCTTCCATATTATTCGATGGTAAGAAACTTAATAACTCTCGAAGCATCATCATTGCATTCTCATCATCCTCTGCCATAAAATGAGCCACACCGCTTTTCGAGTTATGTGTCATTGCACCACCTAATTCTTCCTTTGTAACCTCCTCGTGTGTAACGGTTTTAATTACATCAGGACCTGTAACAAACATATAACTTGTATCCTTAACCATCATAATAAAGTCAGTCATGGCAGGCGAGTATACGGCACCACCTGCACAAGGACCTAATATTGCGGATATTTGTGGAATAACACCTGACCCCATTACGTTAAGGTAAAAGATATCAGCGTATCCACCCAGGCTTTGAACACCTTCCTGAATACGAGCTCCTCCTGAATCGTTAAGTCCGATAATAGGTGCACCGTTTTGCATTGCCAGTTTTGTTACTTTGATAATTTTGTCAGCATTTGAGCGACTTAAAGAGCCTCCGAATACTGTAAAATCCTGAGCAAAGACATATACTAATCTACCTTCGACTTTACCATAACCGGTAACAACACCATCGCCAAGAAATTTAACTTTATCCATCCCGAAATCGGTAGCTCTGTGTGTCATAAACTTATCCAACTCAACAAAACTTCCGGGGTCGAGGAAATCATTTACTCTTTCACGAGCTGTCTTCTTTCCGCCTTTGTGATGTTTCTCTATTCTATCTTCGCCACCACCTAACTCTGCCTGACGATTAAGCTCTTCAAACTTTTTATATTTCTCTTCTAATGTCATATCTATTATTATTTTCTGTTCTTATTCAAAGAAATTATTCTACATATATTAATGGTTGATTACCATCAATTGTGTCGTCTTCGTTAACAAATATTTCTTTAACAACTCCGTCAATTGCAGATTTATACTCACTTTCCATTTTCATAGCTGATACTATTATTAATGTATCTCCAGCTTTTACCTCATCGCCAACTGAAGTTGTAATTTTCACCACTTTGCCGGGCATTGGGCTAGAAATAGTATTCTCATTACTTCCTCCTAAAGAATTATCTCTGTTTCTAAGATACTTAGCTTGAGCATCAACTACCTCAATATCAAAATAGTCGTTATTGGCACTCACTAAATACTTTTTATGATTATTCTGCTCCGAAAGTTCAATATTATATACTTTATTACCTAACAACACAGAATACACACCGTTTTCAACCTTAACAATATCAAGATTATACTCTTTATCGTTGAGTTTAACATTTATCTTGTTTCCATCTCTGGATAGTAATTCCAGATGAAGCTCTCGCTTGTTTATTTCTAAACCAAAACTTATATTTTGCATAATTACTTATTATTAAATTTTACCAGCGCAATACGCCTTTTTTCTTTCCAAAATTTTTCCAGTTTTTACTACCAATACGTTGAAGTCCCTCACCACCTGCCTTCTCAAGTTTATTGATATAATCTATAAATACAGCTATTGCAGCAATATCTTCATAAGTTTCATCACGGTCTTCGACATTCATCAAGAAATCTTTATTTTTCTCAATAAAATGAGTATCATATTTACCATTAACAAAATCAGGTGTTTCAAGTATTCTTGTTAAAAAACGAATTGAGGTTTTTACTCCGGTAATTTTATATTCATACAAAGCACGCTTCATTCTATTCATAGCTTCCTGCCTGTCGACACCCCAAACAATAAGTTTTGATATCATTGGGTCATAATGCAAAGGTATATCGTAACCTGAATATACATAACCATCAACTCTTATACTTTGTCCAAAAGGTTCTGTCATTTGGTGTATCAGTCCGGGGCTTGGCATAAAGTTATTATCAGCATCTTCGGCATATACTCTACATTCAATAGCATGTCCTCTTTGTTGAATATCATCTTGTTTTCGCGAAAGTTTCAATCCGCTTGCTATTCTTATTTGCTCTTGTACAAGGTCAATGCCTATTACACTTTCGGTGATTGGATGTTCAACCTGCAAACGGGTATTCATCTCAAGGAAATAGAAATTCAAATCATCATCAACAAGGAATTCGATTGTACCCGCACCTTCGTAATTAACAGCCTTGGCAGCAGCAACAGCCTTTTGTCCCATTTCTTCACGTAGCTCTGGAGTCAATAAAGGCGAAGGCGATTCTTCTACGACTTTCTGATGGCGTCTTTGCACAGAACACTCGCGTTCGCCTAAATGAATAACATTTCCATAACTATCACCTAATACTTGAAATTCGATATGATGCGGTGAGCTGACATATTTCTCAATATACACTGCATCGTCGTTAAAAGAGGCCATTGCCTCTGATTTTGCGGCACGAATAGAGTCGATAATATCTTCTTCGTTTTTAACCAATCTCATTCCCTTTCCACCACCACCGGCAGATGCTTTAATCATTACAGGAAGGCCAATCTCTTTAATCACTTCAAGAGCTTTTTCATCCGATTCCAGATTCTCTTTTGTTCCGGGAACTACAGGAACGCCTGAATTAATCATTTCATTTCGAGCAGAAATCTTATCACCCATGACTTTTATTACGTCAGAAGTAGGACCTATAAAAATGATTCCTTCTTTCTTGCATCGGTCAGAAAACTCGGCATTCTCGGATAAAAATCCGTAGCCGGGATGAATAGCATCAGCCTCGGTTTTCTTAGCAGCATCAATAATCTTGTCGATTACAAGGTAACTTTCATTTGAAGGCGATGGTCCAATAAATATTGCTTCGTCAGCAAAACGAACATGAATTGAGTTTCTATCTGCTTCGGAAAAAACTGCCACTGATTTTATTCCCATTTCGCGGCAAGACCTAATAACTCTTACAGCAATCTCACCCCTGTTGGCAATTAGTATTTTCTTTATCATTGTATATTAAGTTAGTGTTCTTAAGGCAATTAAGTAATATATCTATAAATTATTAATCTGTAAATATATTAATAAATCAATCAAAAAAACAAATTCAATTGATGCCACATAAACAATCAACTAATATACAGTCAATTATTAATGCAATTTAGAATTTTACAAAAACAATGATATTTGTTAGGTTTAGTAAGTTTTTACTGGAACTAATTTTCATTGATAATGTTCTTTTTACAGATCTTTTAATGAAAAACCTAACTGTAGAAGTTTATGTGGCTGTAAGAGATTTTTAAGTTTTTCGTCACTTAAAATATTTAATTTCTCATTTGCCTGAAAAATATCAAGTGAATCTGATTTCATCATTTTAGCTATTTCAGCCGCTTTATTATACCCGATATATGGACTTAAAGCAGTACTTATTGTTGGACTCTTATAAAGTTTATCCAATGCAACACGGGAATTAATTTGGATATTGTTAAAGAGATTATTAGTTAAGCTTTCATTTGCTGCCATCAGTAATTTAATGCTCTCGATAATGGCATTCCCAATTGAAGGTAAATATGCATTTAAGTCCAAACAAGCTTGTGACGCCAATGATGTAATAAGAGAATCGTTGCTGTAAATTTTATGTGCAAGGCTTATTACAAATTCGGGAATTACAGGATTAACCTTGCCCGGCATAATTGAACTTCCGACTTGTCTCTTGGGTATTACAATATCATTAGGTGCTACAAGGTCTGATGATAACAATCTGATATCATTTACCATCTTTTCGAGATTAACAGCATGTGCCTTCAGAATACCATGCACTTCGACAAAAGAATCAAGATTACCGGTAGCATCGCTAAGGTTATCAGCTCTGGCAATAGGCTGATTGCTTATAGCCTGTAACTCGGGCACAATCTCCATTATAAAAAAACGTGGGACTGCTATTCCTGTACCAACAGCACTACCGCCGATATTTACAACTTTAATACGTTCAAAGCATTTTGATACCCTCCACCAATCTCTGGATAGTGTATCGTTATATGAGCTAAACAACATGGCATAAGATGACGGGACGGCTTCTTGCATTTGGGTATAAGCCAATCTTAAGGTATCTCTATTTTTCTTTTCAATTTCCTCAATCTTAAATCGCAAACGATTTATGCTTTCCTCAAGTTTATTAAGTAATTTTATAACTGCTATTTTCAGGGAACTTGGAATAACATCGTTGGTAGACTGATAAATATTTGCATGTTCGATTGGGTCAATCACTGAATAATTTCCGGGCTTATAACCCATGCTTATCAATGCTAAATTTGTGATTATCTCATTTACATTCATATTTATACTTGTCCCTGCCCCACCTTGTATTGCAGGAACAATAAATTGGTTGAAATATTCACCATCGGCAATCTCATGTGCAGCTTTAATCAAAGCATCAATAATCTCATCATCGAAGAATTGAATTGGCAGTTTAGCAATATCATAATTTGCTTTAGCTGCAATTTTGAATTTTTTATAGGTATTATAGCAGGCAAGCTTGGTCATGCCAATGGCCTTATACCACTCTTTGTGAAAAAGACTTTCATCGGGGAAATTTTCTTTTGCTCTTACGGAATGAATACCATACAGAACATCATCCTGAAGACTAACATTGCCTAAAAAATCCTTTTCGATTCTCATAATTCTTTTTTTCAAAAATAAAGAATGACAACAGAAATAAAAAAGATATTTGTCATATATTGTTTGAGTCTTACTATTGGTTTCTGGAATATGAAATCGATGGTGAAAATAATTTAAGAACATTTCCATCACATTCGAAAGGAATTTCCATATCTGCTGATACCGGACCTGTATAACCACAACCTTGCCAAGGTGAAAAGTTAAATAAATACAAATCATCATCTTTATATTGCCATGAGAATTGCTCATAAGATAACTCAAAATCCAAAGAGTCGCAATCAACAATATGTTTCCAATTACCAACTCCTTGAACATTAAAAGTAATACTTTGAGAATAATCATAAGAACCGAGCTGCCCCGGAATCCGCCATTCACCGACAATACAATCTTTAGGTGCAGCAATAGCATAAGTTCCTAGGTGTGTAACCTTTGCCGAAACAGTATTCTTGCCCTTATCAACAGTGGAGGCATTAACAATTGACCAATTATTGTCATCATCGATATAATAAAGCAATAGAAAGTCTTCAAAATTATCTCCAATATCATCAGTAATTCCGTCGGTAGTGTATTCAATTGTGAGGGTAATAAAATCTTTAAAGGCAATATCAGCAGGTTCAATACGAAACATGCCACCGGCAAAATATCTATCGAGAGTAGTATAATCGGCATTAGCCGGATAATAAGGAACCATATCTGTTATTATAACAGCTGCATTTGCATATACTGCACCCTCGGGAACATCAATAATTAGTTTAGCCGCCGTAGGTCTTGATTGATATTCCAATACATTTCCTTCAATACACAAGTTTCCCGCAGGACAACTCTTAGTTTTTTCACAACTACTGAAATAGAAAACCGACACAATGAACAGAACAAATAATGGTGCTGAGTATTTAAGTTTAAAGTATATCATAATTTATATATTTTCAAGTAAATGAATAAATGAAGACAAAAATATTAATAATATCCTGTATTCTGAATTAATTACAATTAATAACAGCAAATTTAATTAAGTTTTTTTATAAAAGCGATTTCAAATAAGAAAAGACAGGGCAAACTCATACTTTTATATCTAACACTTTTAGTAGATAGGCTTCATTCCATCCTGCTTTAAGTCTTTTGCCAGCAATGCCCTGCTTTTCAG
>JANTGP010000174.1 GCA_024762835.1 Bacteroidota bacterium | reverse complement strand
AATATAACAAATATTTTTGATTATCAAAACGCAATAGATAAAGAAATTGGTAGAATCACTTTTGATGAGGCTGCAAATTCGTTTATGAGCCCAACAGGAAATGATATGAGTGCAAGAGATGCAGCTCATGCCGATATACTGTATAGATTAAGTGAAGCGTATTTTAATGGTTTACACAGTCTTCCTAATTTGCAATATCTTATTTCTAGTTCTACATTTGTTCCGCAATAAATTTAAATCATTCATTTTTCTAATTTAACTTTCTAAATAAAAAGAATAATTTGTTAAGAGCATTCCCTTGTAAAAACCAATGCAAGTAAACTTTTCGATTTAAGTTATTATTCTTTAAGAGAATTAATGGAAGCTGTTTGTTTATCATAAGCTTAAGATGTTCTCAATTGTGTTTGTCTTAGGAAATTAGTTAGTTAAATAGTTGCGTTGTTGTAAAACAGAACAATATTTAGTTGTGCTGCATTAAAGAAAATGAAAATAAGAAAGGGGACTTCAAATAAAACCATCAAAAATTGACTACTTTTGCTAAGGATATACAAAAAGGTGTGACAGTGTCTAACTTTTTTGAAAAAGAATTGTAAATGATTGAATTGTTTTAACAAAGAAGTTGCAAATGAAAAAGACAATGAAACTATTGGAATAATAGTAGCTTCCGGGGAAAATGACATTTATGTAGAATATGCAAATGCAAGTGTTACAAATAAATTAGCAATTGGAGAATATCAATTACATTTACCTGATAAAGAAATTTTAAAAGAAAAAGTAAAATAAATTTTAGATAAATATCGGCACCACAACATTGTGTTTGAGCAAAATAAACAATAAAGATTTACTATTTTTGAGCAAGAACTTTAATATTAAACAAATGAGTGTAAAGGATAATTTAAACAAAATACTTAAAAACTTACCTAATGATGTTCAATTAGTTGCAGTGTCAAAAACAAAACCCAACTCGGATATTATTGAGGCTTATAATGCCGGTCAGCGTGTTTTTGGTGAGAATAAAGCCCTCGAATTAGCCCGTAAGCATGATGAATTGCCTAAAGATATTATTTGGCACATGATTGGGCATCTTCAAACAAATAAGGTAAAATATATTTCATCTTTTGTTTCTCTTATTCATGGTGTTGACAGTTTAAAACTTTTAAAGGTAATTAATAAGGAGGCTATAAAACACAACAGAAGTATTGATTTTCTATTTGAGATTCATATAGCAAATGAAGAAACAAAATTTGGTTTAAACTATGATGGGCTATCTCAAATATTAAATAGTTCTGAGTTCAAAGAATTAAAAAATGTTAATTTAAGAGGACTAATGGGAATGGCAAGCTACACCGATAATAAGGATATAATTCTCAATGAGTTCAAACAACTTTCAAAATATTTTCACTCAATAAAAAACAGTAAGCTATTTGCGTTTAATAACTTTAATGTTTTATCAATGGGTATGTCCGGCGATTATAAACTTGCTATTGAAGCAGGCAGTACAATGGTAAGAATTGGCAGTTCGATTTTTGGAGCAAGATAGCTTTTTGTTATTTTTTCTTCCTAACAGGACAAATATCACTAAATATAAACTCATTATTATATATATTTGCTGACTTAAGAAAAGAAAAACATTATGGACATGACAAATCTTGAGACTAATTATCTTGGAATAAAGCTTAAGAACCCAATAATAGTGAGCAGTTCGGGTCTAACAAATTCTGTTGATAAGATAAAACAAATTGAAATTGCCGGAGCAGGTGCCGTTGTATTAAAATCGCTTTTTGAGGAGCAGATCAATCATGATATTGGTGCATTGATAAATGAAAGTAACGATTATCCTGAAGCGGAAGATTATATTAGAAGCTACACAAAAAGTAATTCTGTTGGCGAATATCTTCAGCTTATTGAATCGGCAAAAGCCGCTGTTGATATACCTGTTATTGCAAGTATAAATTGTGTGTCTGCTTCGGATTGGATTGATTATGCCACAAAAATAGAAGATGCAGGTGCTGATGCTCTTGAGCTGAATATCCATGTTGTAAGTATTGACCCTAGTAAAGAATCTGAAGATTACGAGCAGGTTTATCTTGATATAGTAGAAAAAATTAAGGATAAGTTAAATATTCCAATTGTTGTAAAAATTGGTTCTCACTTTTCAAATATTACTAATCTTGTAAATAAATTATATCATCGTAATGTAAACGGGGTCGTTCTTTTTAATCGTTTTTATCAACCCGATATTGATATAAATACATTCTGTTTTGTACCTGCACAAATTTTCAGCGATGCAGGTGATATTCGCAATTCTCTACGTTGGGTCGGTATTATCTCCGATAAGGTAAAAGGAATAGATATCTCGGCATCAACCGGTGTTCATAGTGGCGAAGCTGCTATAAAACTTTTACTTGCCGGAGCGCAAAGCGTTCAGATTTGTTCTGTACTTTATAAGAATGGTATTGATTATACAAGCACAATTATTAAAGAAATTACAGAATGGATGGAGAAAAATAATTTTAAAACTATTGAAGATTTTCGTGGCAAACTTAGCTACAGCAGTATTAGCAATCCTGCAATTTACGAAAGAGCCCAGTTTATGAAACATTTCTCAAGCTACGAATAACATCTATTTTGAAAGTAAAATACAAAAAAAAGGGAGGCAATTGCCTCCCTTTTTTTGTATTGTAAAACATTGTTTATTAACGAGTAATAATAATCTTTTGCTGAAGTTCAGACTTTTCTGTTTGCAGCTTGATAAAATAAACTCCACTTTCAAAATTACCGGCATCTATATGCAATAAGTTTGAGTCTGAGTTTAATTTTTCGCCACTTGAGACCTTCCATATCATCTCGCCAAGCACATTATAAATTGAAAGATTAAGCACTTTCGACTGTTGCAAATTAAGTTTAATAGTTAAATCCTCATTTGCAGGGTTAGGATATACAGTAAAATTATTTTCTTCATCAAAATTATCAATACTTAATGGAGGAACAACTGATAAAACAAATGAATAATACACAGTATCAGCAATACCATCACTTAACCAAAGTTGAATTGTGGTAAAACCCTGATCGGCATTTGCCGGAGTACCGGATAAGTCGGCAGTCCAATTTCCATTATCTGTAAAGCTACACCATGCAGGAAGGTTTGTTGCCCCCATTGAAAGAACATCAGATGAATTTAAATCAAAAGCCTCAATTGCTAATGTCATTAAAGAGTTATATTCTGTAACAACAGTATCCTGATTAAATGAAAATAATGGGGCATAATTCATATCTAAAGGTGGAAGTGTAATAAAATCAACCCATGCGCAATCCTCTCCTTCGGAAACAGATTGATCCTTTGAATAAATCCATTTTAAGACGTGGCTTCCTGTTGAAAGGAAATATGCTTGTTTCTCCCAGTCGAGTTCACCACCCCATTGGTCTTGAGAAACACCATCAATTTTAAATTCCAAATAATCGTAAACACCATAATAGCCCGGTGGCTCGCATGATACTTTTCTGAAAAATGTAATCGAATCATCTGCAATTGTTTCAATGCTCATAGTCATTGTTGATGTTTGATTATTAGAAATAACACCTGATTTTGCCATATAATTACCTTCAAAAGCATTTGTACTTACAATTGTCCAAGGTGCAGTTGCATCATTTGTCCAAGCAAAAGAAGAAAAATCATTTGTCTCCCAATCTTCAACTATAAGTCCTACTTTCTTTTCTATTGTTAAACTTGCGGTATAATCAGCAGCAACTAAATCAAAAGTAAAATCAACAAGGGTACCTATTGGAGCTGATGTAGAAACTGTAATGGAAGTTGTAAGAGAACTAAAACCGGCCGAATCAATAATTCCTGCATTTACGCTCGGATTGTTTAATGTAATATAAGGACTATTAGATGAAACTGTACAAATTGCTTCAGGCGAAACTGAATGACCGTCATTAAAAGCAGACAAATCTAAGTTAACTGTTTCACCCGGGTCTAACCTGCCGTTTTCAATCTGACCTGCATCATCAATTGCATCAAAGCTGATACTAAGAACAGGAGCATAAAGTTCGATTGAGAAACTGGATGACCATGTATTATTAAGGTTATCAGTAAGCTCAAGAGTGAAAGAAGATAAATGCTGGTCATCAATAAAATCAGCAATAGTAAAACTAAAAGCACTTGATGTAGAAATAACTGCACTTGAGTCGATATTACCAAATGAATAAGTTCCGGAGGTAATTGTTACATCTGTATCTGAAGTTGTGAGAGTTCCTGTTACTCCATTTGCTATTTCGATGCCAATATTTGTTAGAGTTAAGTCAAGTGAAATGTTTTCAGAATAATCGGCTAAGTGGTTATTATTTCCTGTTGGGTCCTGTACGAATATTGAGTTATATATTACATAAGGTCCATTATTAGGAACAACATCAACAGTTCCAACATAAGGTACTTTATTATAAGCTGTAACTGTAAGGGTAATTGTTGCTATTGTATTTAATGCCGGGAAGGTAACATTTGCCACACCTCCTGCAACTACTTCGGTTCCTAATATCTCATTACCAATGGTTAAAGCAACAAGAGCCCCTTCGGTGGTACATGAAACCTGAAAGCTACTTGTTCCTATAAAAGTGGTAGGCGAATGTGTTACAGTTAAACTTGTTGGAATGGCTGTACGAACCATAACTGAGGGATCGCCAAAACAATTCCATGTATCAGTCATAGTATTTCCGCTTGCTCCATATTCATCATTCATTTGCATACATCCATTCATTGATAGACCACCAAAGCTGCGCTTAATATTATTCGAATAACTCTCTGTTAAAATATCTACCATTTCATCCTGTCCACACATTGGGGGATTCCAGGATTGATTAATAGTTGACATTAATGTGGCAACAGCACCTGTAGGAACATTATTATTTGCTGCACGAGTCCATGCTTCGCCAAAACATGTGTTACCGACAAAATTTCCATTTACACAAGCAACTGCCCAAATAAATGGATAAACATTCGTATTAGTCAATGCATTTACGTTTGAGTTTGAAAAACCCGAAGTTCCCCATGAAGTTGTACTTCCGTGTCCGGTATAAACAATTGCCCCGGTACCTGCACTTACATCAGTACCTACATCTGTTGCAGAAGGGTTACCCGGTGCATCAAGACCTCCTTGAGAGCCATCAAAAAACTGTGAATAATCAGTATATGTATAAGAAGTCATATCAGTCTGTATATTTTGAATATGCTCATAATCGTACTCATTATCATCGCCTGGTCCCTGATTAGATGCAATACCTGTAACCTTACCATAAAGAGCAGAAATTGTTGGATTAAGCTCATATCCTATTGTGCGTTCAACCATTGTATTTACATGAGGAACTGTTTCGGCAGAGAACCTACCTACGAATACTTCAGGATAAGAATCATTTCCGGTAATGTAACCGTAAGCATTATCAGAGTCACCTGATGAAGGACTCATTGATGGCACAAAATTATAATCACCCACCAACAACACATAGCTAAGGTTCGTGTTATTATAAAAATTTGTGATATAGGTTTTTATTGCAGATGCATTCCCTATTGTAGTAACATCAACAAGTGTAGTTGGCATACCGCGTTGAATTTTCCATGCTACGAAAGGTTCCATTGCTTCAATAAAATCGGGATGACAAATAATTAACATCTCACCATCTTCGCCAACAGCAGTATAGCGTGATTGATTAAAATTTAAAAACTGATTTTTATAAATATCTGCAAATTCCTCAAGCGGTAATTTGTTCTCATTTGTACGATACAACATATTTTCTGACTTTCCTGAGGAAGGAGTCATTTCTACTGAGAATTCAGTATAAATTCTTAAAGTTTTAGTAACCGGATTGTACTGAAATGGAGTAAACACAATTGTTTGCCCTCTGTAATCCCGCAAAATATAAGGTTGTCTTAAAAAAGCAATATCAGAAGGATAAAAAGCATCATGAGAATAAACCTTACCATATGAATAAGGAATACTTGAGGGATCAATATCTCTGGTTAAGTTGCCTTTTGATGGGGCAATATTAATATTATCAATTTCGATATAGTTTGATGAAACAATCTTCAGTTTCATTTTTGCCAAATCGGAAATTATTACCGATTCGGTAAATTTGGGTAAATCCGGTGCTCCTGATTCAAGAAGCCGTGTACCATGAGGTGTGGAAACTATAAAAGCTTCCTGATTATTAATATTAACACTTTTCAGCGAATATGCATTAAGCTTGACATTTAGTAAGATTTGGGCAGGGGTCGAACTTATTAACTCAACTTCATTATGATTTAAATTGCTTGTATTCGTATACACTAAATCATTACCGGCGTTAAGAACAAAAGTTAAGAATAAACTCGCAAATAGGAAAATAGTTTTTTTCATAATAATGTTATATAGGTTTAATAATGTAGGATTTATAAATCTGACTCAATTTATTTTGTAATGATTAGTTTTCTAATATAATCACCTTTTTCAGTTTCCAGTTTACAGAAATAAATACCTGAGTTATAAGAAGACACATCTAAAAGATAATTGTAATTACCACCATTCTGAAACTTAGAATTGACAATAACACTAATCTCTTG